>CAJPTB010000047.1 GCA_905373325.1 uncultured Ancrocorticia sp. | reverse complement strand
TGCCCGTGATGCTTCTCGCTCAGATGCTGATTTTCATGGTTACGATGATGCGTGCCATCTCCAGCGGCGTCTTCGCACTCGGCTATGTTGTATCGACTTTTCTGTGCTCCTATTACCTCTGCGTATTCGCCTACGCGCTCAGCATGGGAGGATTCGGCGGGAAAGGAAGCCGTCTGCCTTTCCTCCGCAGAATCGGCTTCTCTTTTGAAACCTCGATGTCCGTGGCCGTCTTCAGCCTCTGTTTCGGCGCCTTCTCCTTGCTCGTGGCCCTGGCGACGTCGTTTTGCGACAGTCCGAAGAGGCCCGATAAAGGGAAGTCTATTTCACTTGTTGACCGGCCGAAGGTTTCCAAGCGCGAAACTCTTGACGGCGACGGAAGTCCGTTCATATTCTCTTAGGCACACGATGCTTGCGAGCGCGAGGGTAAGCGCTGAGAAACGCTGCGCTGCTCTCCTTCGTCAAAGGCGGAAGGCAGGAGTCATGAACATGCCCGACGATACAAGCAACTTCGCCGGAGACCCGAATGCGCCCCATGGGCCTGCGCCCTACGGGCCTGCGGCTCATGGGCCGGCTCCTTGCGGCCCGGCGCCCTACGGGCCGGGTCAAGTGGAGAAGACGCACCGATTCTTGAGGTTTCTCTACTTGAGCCAAGTCCCCTTCATCATTCTTGTGCCTCTAGCCCTCGCCGCTCTTCCAGGAGGCATCGGTTCGAAGGGCGGCGTCTTTGAAAACGTAATGTCGGTTCTTGCTCCGATCACGGTCTTCTTCCAGGCGCTAATCTGGATTGCCACATACATTCGCGCCGACGCCGCCGGGGTGAGGATAGTGTCGAAAGCCGTCGCTTCGCTTCTATGCCTTTACTACGCCTCCGCCCTGTTGTGCGGCTTGGCTGCGCCCGACATCAGGGCGGCCCCGGAGGGCGGGATCGGTGACTTCGAGCCGTCCATATTGAAGCGCTTGGGGGTGGACGGCCGCTTTAGCTTCAGACTGGCGATACTCTCCTTTCTGGCAGGCGCAGCGTTCCTGCTCGTGACCGCAGTGGTGGCGATGGCCTCCAACCCGCTGCCGAAAGAACTCCGGTTTCAAAGGAGAAAACCGCAATGGCAGGAGGGGCCGCAAATGCGGCAGGAGGAATTGTGAACACGGCTGGAGGAACCATGAACCAGGTGGAAGGAGAGCAGATTCGAGGCGACGAGGGCGAGTCCGTTCGAAAAGGAAAAGGCGAGAGCGGTCAAGAGGGAGGGGGCGAGCGTCTTCCGGAACGAAAGGAACGGCCGACGCTCGGCCGCATGTACGGCCTGTATCGGCTGCAAGGCCTTTTGGCATTCGTTGTTCCGCTGGCTTGCCTCGCCTCGTATTACGCGGCGTACGGCGCAACCGGGGACTCCTCCGACGTCGACATGGTCCTAGCCATGGCCCTGACCATGCTCATCGGGCAGACAGCCGCCTGGATTGCAAGCGTGATAAAAGCCCGCAGAATCGGGGTTCTCGGTTTGGGAAGGCCGACGGCCGCCTGCCTTGTCGCCTACTGCGCCTGCGCGTCCTTCGTCGTTGCCTGCCTAGCCTTCGGCACGAGGCTCTTTCACGTGCGCGCACTCGACCGCGCCGCGGTTCTTCGTTTCACCGCTCCGGTCATGGTCGTTTTGCTTCTTGCGGCGATCGCTTCCGCGCTGGCGAGCGAGCCGACAGCCGACGGGGCCCGAGAATCGCCCCCGCCCGTGCGAGGCCAGCCCGGCCCGCCGAGCAGGAAAAGAAAGGGAGGCGGCCCCGCCGTGTCCGGGCTTCGACGCTTCGTCTGCAGGCGCCAAGGCGCGATGACGCTCGTCGTCGTCGCTGCGATCACGCTTATGCCGGGAGGCGTGTGCAAAAAAGGCTGGATGCTTTTCTTGGGCCTTCTGTTCCTTTCCCCGATCGTGCTTTTCGGCCTTCTGCTCGTGCGGATCGTCACGCGTTCGCGAATGGAGCGTTCGAACGACGTCGCGCGCGCAATGCCGGCCCCGACGGCCGTTTTCTTGGCGGTCGTCTACGCAAGCGCAATCCTTTACGGACTGAGCATGTATGAGAACGACGGCGCCGAGGACCATCCCGCGATTTTGCACAGCGTCGGAGTGCCGACGAGCGTGAGCTTCTTCCTCGTCGCCGTTTCGCTCATCGCGGGAGGGCTGAGCCTGCTCGCGGCCGCCGTGAGCCTGGCCTTTGTCAAGCCGGCGCGGGCTTTCACACGCGGCGAGTAAAGTCGCAGCGGCTGATTCTCCCGTCACACAGACAGGCCCGAGATCACATCGTCGCGGTTCACGTGGGATACTTGGACGCGTGATTGTTGACCTTGGCATGCCGGGCCTGCGCCCCGAGCTCAATGTCCTCTCCCCGAGGAAGCGCACGCGTCAGATCCAGGTCGGGGGCGTCGCCGTCGGCGGCGATGCCCCGATTTCAGTGCAGTCGATGACCACGACGAAGACCCACGACATCGGCTCGACCCTCCAGCAGATCGCCGAGCTCACGGCCGCCGGGTGCGACATCGTCCGCGTCGCATGCCCCACGGACAAAGACGCCTCCGCGCTGAAGATCATCGCCCAGCAGTCCAGAATTCCCGTCATAGCGGACATTCACTTCCAGCCCAAGTACGTTTTCGCCGCCATTGAGGCCGGATGCGGGGCCGTTCGGGTCAACCCCGGAAACATAAGGAAGTTCGACGACAAGGTCGCCGACATCTGCAAGGCCGCCTCGGACGGCGGCGTCTCCCTTCGCATCGGCGTCAACGCTGGGTCGCTCGACCCGCGGCTGCTCAAAAAATACGGCTCCGCCACCCCGGAGGCGCTCGTCGAATCCGCCGTCTGGGAGGCCTCCCTCTTCGAGGAATGCGGTTTCCGCGACTTCAAGATTTCGGTCAAGCACCACGACGTCGTCACGATGGTGCGGGCCTACCAAATGCTTGCTGAGCGAGGCGACTGGCCCCTCCATCTCGGCGTCACCGAGGCGGGCCCCGCCTTCCAGGGAACCATCAAATCCGCCGCGGCCTTCGGCACGCTCCTGGCGCAGGGGATCGGCGACACGATCCGCGTCTCCCTTTCGGCGCCTCCCGTCGAAGAGGTGAAGGTCGGCTCCAAGCTCCTTGAATTCATGGGATTGCGTCCGCGCAAGCTCGAGATCGTCTCCTGCCCCTCGTGCGGCCGAGCCCAGGTGGACGTGTGGACGCTCGCCGAATCTGTCGAGGAAGGGCTCAAAGACGTCAAGGCGCCGCTGCGGGTGGCCGTCATGGGCTGCGTTGTCAACGGACCCGGAGAGGCGCGCGAAGCCGACCTCGGCTGCGCTTCGGGAAACGGCAAGGGCCAGATCTTTGTGCACGGAAAGGTGGTTGAGACGGTCCCTGAAGACCAGATCGTCGAAACCCTGCTGAAGTACGCCAACGAGATGGCTGAGGAAATGGGCGAGGCCGCCGAGGGCGACAAACCCGTGGTCGAGGCATTCTGAGCGGTCGACGTGTCCTGGATCAATCGCAAACGCTGCCCCGGCATGCGCTCCCTCGGATCCTCCGACGCGGAGGCGGTCCTGCGTTTCTTTGAAAGCAGGCCGGTGGATGCGGTCCTTGCACGGGTGGCCGTTGAAGACATGGGGCTTTCCGGCCACAGGGGTATCGGCTTGTTCGACGCCGCCAACGAGCTTACGGGGTTCGCATGGGACTGGGGCAACGTCATTCCCCTCGGATTCGACGCCGCGGGCCTCGACCTCCTCGCGGAGGAGCTGCTCGGGAAGTGGCGGTCGGCGACGTCGATGGTGGGCCCCAGCGACCAGGTGATGGGCCTGTGGGAACGGGTGGAGGGCCAATGGGGGCCGGCTCGCGAGATTCGCAGGCGGCAGCACTCGATGGTCATGGGCGAAACGCTCAAGGCGGCCCCGGATCCGCTGGTCCGGCAGGCTGAGCTTTCCGACATGCCCATCGTCTTTCCCGCCTCCGTGGCAATGTACATTGAGGAAGTCGGGCAGGATCCGACCGTCTTCGGCAACGCCTACGAGAAACGAGCCGAGAGCTTGGTCAGGCGCGGCCACACGTTCATTCGCACGGCCCCGGCAGCCGACGGCGCGGGGGAGCGCGTCGTCTTCAAGGCCGACGTCGGCGCCCTGGCCGGCGGAGTGGCGCAGATCCAAGGGGTGTGGGTCCCGCCGGATCTGAGGGGGCGCGGCATTGCCACGTCGGGGATCGCCGCCTCCGTCGCCCTCATTCGGGAAAAGGTTGCCCCGACCGTCTCCCTCTACGTCAACGACTTCAACGAGTCCGCCGTCGCCGTCTACCGCAAGGTGGGATTCGACTCCGTCGGAGAATGGACGACGATATACATATAGGCGCGCGTGCGGGGTCCGAATACATATAGGCGTGCGTGCGGTGTCCGACGCACAGCGCCGCCGAGTGCCTCGTGCAGCCGAATGCCCTGTGCGGCCGAGTGTTTTGCGCGGCCGGCCGCATTGGGGCGCGTCGAAAACAGGAGCGGCGGAAAAAGAGGGGCGGAGGAAAGCAGGGGCGCGGCGAAGCGGAGAATACGGCGAAACACGGGCACGGTCCGCCGGATTCGACGGCTTCGGCAGGCCGCCCGGTATGCTTGTACCCGTGCTTAGAATGTCATCTCTTTTCGTTCGTACGCTGCGCGAAGATCCGGCCGACGCCGAAGTCGCCAGCCACAGGCTGCTCGTGCGGGCAGGTTACATCCGCCGCGCGGCCCCCGGAATCTACACCTGGCTGCCGCTTGGCCTCCGGGTGCTGAGAAAGATCGAGAGAATCGTGCGCGAAGAGATGGAGGCGGCCGGCAGCCAAGAAGTCCATTTCCCGGCGCTCTTGCCCCGCGAGCCCTACGAGGCCTCCGGCCGGTGGAGCGATTACGGTCCCACGCTGTTCAAACTCAAGGACCGCAAAGAATCGGACTACCTTTTGGCGCCGACGCACGAAGAGCTTTTCACCCTGCTGGTCAAGGACATGTACTCCTCGTACAAGGACCTTCCGCTCTCGCTCTACCAGATTCAAACGAAGTATCGCGACGAGGCCCGCCCGAGGGCAGGGGTCATCCGCAGCCGCGAGTTCGTGATGAAGGACGCCTACTCCTTCGACGTCGATGAAGCGGGGCTGGACGCCTCCTACGCCGCCATGCGATCCGCCTACCAGAGGATCTTCGCCCGGCTTGGCCTGCCCGTCGTCATATGCTCGGCGGTTTCCGGGGCGATGGGGGGATCGCGAAGCGAGGAGTTCCTCTTTCCCTGCGACATCGGGGAGGATTCTTTCGTGCGTTCCGCCGGAGGGTACGCGGCCAACACCGAGGCGGTCGCCACGGTCCCGCCGGCCGAGGTCGATTCGTCCTCCTTCGGCCAGCCTGTGGAGACAGTCACTCCCGGAGCCTCGACGATCGCCACGCTGGTCGACGCGGTCAACGAGGCGACGCCGAAGCCCGACGGACGGTGGACGGCTGCGGACACCCTGAAAAACGTGGTCGTCGCGGCCGTCCATCCCGACGGACGCCGCGAGGTGATCGTCATCGGTCTGCCGGGCGACCGGGACGTCGACATGAAGCGGGTGGAGGCGGCGCTCGCCCCCGCAGAGGTCGAGATTGCGACGCCGGAAGACCTCGAGGCCTATCCGGAGCTGGTCCCCGGATACATCGGGCCCCAAGCGGTCGGGCCGCAGTCGGCGCGTCCGGCCGAGGCGGAGCCGCCCGCTCCGCGCTACCTCCTTGACCCCCGCGTCGCTAGGGGGTCGCGTTGGGTGACCGGCGCGAACAAGCCGGACGTTCACGTGGTCGGCTTGGTCTACGGGCGTGATTTCGAGGCCGACGGCTCAATCGAGGCGGCCGAGGTGCGCGCCGGGGACGAGGCGCCCGACGGCTCGGGCCCCCTGGAGATCGCCAGGGGAATCGAGGTAGGGCACATATTCCAGCTTGGCCGCAAGTATGCGAAGGCCCTCGGCCTTTCCGTCCTCGACGAGAACGGAAAGAGCCGAACCGTGACGATGGGATCGTACGGAATCGGGATCACCCGGGTTCTGGCCGCGCTCGCCGAAGAGAACCACGACGGGCGGGGCTTGATGTGGCCGGCAAGCGTGGCTCCCGCGCACGTTCACATCGTCGCCGCAGGAAAGGACGAGGCCCTTTACGCCGCCGCCGAGGACATCGCGGCCGGTTTGGAGGCCGACGGAGTCGAAGTGCTGCTCGACGACCGCCGCAAGGTCAGCGCCGGAGTGAAGTTCGCCGACTACGAGCTGCTGGGCGTGCCCTTCGGCGTCGTCGTCGGACGCGGGCTGGCCGAGGGGCTCGTGGAGATCCGAGACCGGGCGGGAGAAACGATCGAGGCGCCCGTCGAGCAGGCCCGCGATCGGATCGGCGAGCTCGTCCGGTCCGCCTTGTCCGCACAGAGCTGACGTCCGGGCGCCGGGCCGCGCCCGGACGGTTTGCTCCGCTACTTCTTCAGGAGCGTCCCCACGCTGTCGCGTTCTTCTTGCGCGGCATACAGAGAGCAGGCGTAGCTGACAGCCGCCTCTCCGTTCGGCTTGCCGGCTTTCGCCGCGCCGTTCACGAGCGCGGTCGAGCTTCTCTTCAACGCCGCGCTCCTCAGGGTCTCGCCCGCGGCGAGCTTGGGAAGGGCGACGACGGCCGGGCGCCTGTCTTTGGCGCCGGAGGACATCATCGCCGACTGGGCGGCTTTGATCGAGTCGATGCGGGCGATGCCCGCCTGCCGCTGATTCGCGGGGAGGGAGGCGACGTCCGTCTCCAGCCATTGGCGGGCCGCCTCGACGCCGGAAAGGGCTTCCTCGGTCGCCGCCGCCTTGCCCGCCGCAACCGGATCGGCGTCGCCGCACGAGGCTTTGCCCCCCGCGTGCGTCGCCACGCCCACGGCTTGAAGGCGTGCGTCGAGCGCGACGGCGAGGTAGGTTTCGCGTTCTGAAACCGGGGCCGAATTCGCGGCCGCAACGGCCTCTCGCGAGAGTTCGCCGAGTTTGAGGACGAGGAAGGAGGCATCCGCGTTTGCGGGCGCCGACGTCGAAACCGGCGGGTTCGTGCGTCCCGAAGGCGCGCCGTTCGGCCACGGCCTCCACACCCCTCCCAGCGCGGAGGCATATGCGGCCGCGGCGTTTTCCACACGGGCGAAAACGTTCGAATTCGGCGACGCGGCGGACAACCGCTTCGCCGCATCGGCGATGAGCGTCGACTTTTCAGCGAGCGCTTGGCGCTTGCGCTCCTGGCTCGAAGCGGGCGCCGGATCGACGTCCTGGTTGTCGAAGCGCACGCCCGATGCGATGAGCAGACCGATCAAAAGCACCGCCAAGAGAGCGGAAAGGCCGAAAACTAAGCGACGAGATGTCATGAGCCAATTTTGCCACGGGCGCGATCCCATATTTCACCCGCTCCGGGCCGATGAATCGGTAGGCTAGAGGCATGGCACCGTCACGTAGAACCCATCCCGGTGGACGTCGCGACTCCCGCGACTCACGCCGTCCACACCAGGAACGCCGAGGAAATGCAGAGATGACCGAGAGCATTTCCGCGGCGTTGGACGAAGTCGTCGCCTCGTGCGGACTTTACCTGGAAACGGTGAAGGTCGGCAGGGGCGGCAAGAACCTCGTCGTCAAAGTCGTCGTCGACCTGCCCTCCGGGCCCGGGGGAGTGGATTCCGACCGGCTGACCGAGGTTTCGCGTGACATCTCGCAGCGGCTCGACGACGTCGATTTGGTGCAGGGCGCGTACACGCTGGAGGTTTCGACTCCCGGCGCCGAGCGCTCCCTGCGCGAACCCCGCCACTTTTCCAGGGCGCAAGGGCGCCTCGTGGAGCTGCGCACGGTCGACGGGAAGAGCGTCGTCGGCCGGCTCGTGAGCCTCTCCGGGGACACGCTGAACGTCCAGGTTGAGGGAAATCGACGCAGCGTGCCCATGGCTGAGGTCGTCTCCGGCCGTGTCAAGATCGATATGAGCCGGGCTCCGCAGTCCGCGATCGAGGAGGAGGAAGACTGATGGACATTCAGATGAACGAGCTTCGCATCGTCGAAAGCGAGCTCGGCATCAGCGTCGACGTGATCGTGGGTGCGATCGAGGACGCGTTGCTTCACGCCTATCAGCGCGTTCCGGGGGCCGTGCGCGGCGCCCGAGTGGAAATGGACCGGAGCACCGGCAAGGTCACGGTCTATGCGCCCGAGGTCGACGAGGATGGGGAGGTGATCGGAGAATTCGACGACACCCCCGGAGACTTCGGCCGCATCGCGACGTCCACGGCGCGTTCGATTATCGCGCAGCGCCTGCGCGACGCCGAGACGGACAGGGTCCTCGGATCGTTCAAGGGGAAGCAGGGCGAGGTCGTCTCCGGCGTCGTCCAGCAGAACCCGCGCCACGACAGCCGGGATCTGCTGGTCGACGTCGGCGAGCACGAGGCCATTATGCGCGTTGAGGAGCAGGTGCCGACGGAGAGGTTCCGCCACGGCGACCACATTCGGGCTCTTGTCCTCGAGGTGTCCGTGGGCACTCGCGGCGCTTCCGTCCGCCTCTCGCGGACCCATCCCGACTTCGCGCGCAAGCTCTTCGAGATGGAGGTGCCTGAAATCCAGGACGGCACGGTCGAAATCGTCGCGCTCGCCAGAGAGGCGGGGCACCGCGCGAAGATCGCCGTGTGGTCGGACATCCCGGACGTCAACGCGAAAGGTGCGTGCATCGGGCACAACGGGCAGCGCGTGCGCGCGGTGACCACGGAGCTCGGCGGCGAGAAGATCGACATAGTCGATTACGACGACGATCCCAAAGTCTTCATCGCGGCGTCCCTCTCGCCCGCCAAAGTCGTCCGCGTCGATATTCTCGACAAGGCCGAACGCCAGGCGAGGGCGATAGTCCCCGACGGGCAGACGTCGCTCGCGATCGGGAAAGAGGCGCAAAATGTGCGCCTTGCCGCCAAACTGACCGGGTGGTCGATCGACATCCGCAAGGAATCGGACGATTTAGACGACTTCGACGACTGAATGTGAGTGAGCGCTCCCTTCTTCGGTCCGGACGTTTCGGCATCTTAGGCGCAAAAGCGCTAAAATACCCAATGGCGTTCTTGAAGGAGGAGGCTGGTGACAGGTCAACCTCGCACCTGCATTGGATGCAGGCTCAAGGACAGCCGTATGGAAATGGTCCGCGTGGTGCGGCGCGAATCCACGGTTGTCGTGGATAAGTGCGGAACGATGCAAGGCCGCGGGGCTTGGGTCCATCCCGACCTCCCGTGCCTCGAACGCGCTGTGCGTTCGCGGGCTTTTGAGCGCGCTCTCAAAGCTGCGCCCCTTGACACGGGGGCGGTGGAGGAGTTGCTTGTCCCGTCGGACGGAAACCCGTCCGAGAGTCGAGATAAGAAAGCGGGTAGAGACCCGATGGGCACCCGATGAGTACCCAGCGATGAGCTGCCAGCACTAGTGGGCCTGTGCGCGACACTGGCCCCGTACGAAGGAGAACTGTGGCCAAGGTCCGCGTCCATGAACTCGCCAAGGAATTGGGCATAACGAGCAAAAAACTGCTCGAAGTGCTCAAGG
>CAJPTB010000046.1 GCA_905373325.1 uncultured Ancrocorticia sp. | reverse complement strand
GGGGATCCCCGGCTCGCCGGGGTCGGCCGCGCCGTTTTGGTTGGAATCGAGCCACACCAGGCTGCCGACGGAGCCCTCGCCCACGAGGCCGAGGTCGATTGAGCCGTTCGATTCGCCCTCGGCCAGCGTCACCGCGGCGTCGGGCCCGTTCGAATCGGCCGAAGGATCGCCTCCGGCGCCCGTCGCCGCAGCGGCCGTTCCGCCGGGAACCTCGAATTTCACGGTGTACGAGCCCGCGGCCAGCTTCTCGAAGGAGTACCGGCCTTTCGCGTCCGTTGTGACGGGCGCGACCTCGGCGCCCAGGACGTCGCGCGCGGGCTGGCCCGAGGCGTCCACGAGCGTGACTTTCACGCCTTCTGCCCCCGGCTCGTCGGCGCCCTGCACGCCATTTCCGTCAAGGTCATACCACACCCGGTCGCCGACCGATGCGGGCCGATAGTACCCGAAGTCGAGCCCCGAAACCGACGGAGCGCCGGGATCGACGGACACGCTCGCCCGCCCGTCCTTCGTCGAATCGGGGTCGCCCGTTGCGACGGCCTTCGCCAGCTCTCCGCCGTCGGCGACGACCACAACCTCGTAGGTTCCGGACGGAACGCGGTTGAAGGAGTAGGAGCCGTCGGCGCCCGTCGTCGCCGTTGCCACGACTGCCCCGTCGCGGTCGCGAAGCTCGACCTTCGTCCCCTCGACTCCCGCTTCGCCGCCGCCCCTGGCGCCGTCGCGATCGGAATCGCGGTAGACGCTGCCGGACACCGACTGGAGCACGTCCAGCGAGGCCTTCGAGCTGTCGTTGGCCGCGTTGTCGTCCTTTTGGTCGAGGGACTCAAGCGATGCGGCGTTCGTCAGCTTCTTTCCCGCCGCGCCGGGCGCGATCTTTGCGCGAACGACGAGGGTCGCAGAGGCTCCAGCGGACAGCGAGCGCGCAGCCTGCCCGTCCGGGAAGAGCGTCCACAGGCCGGTCGCCGCGTCGTAGGAGCCGACCGCCTCTCCCGAAGTGCAAGCCTTTCCTCCCGCGTTCGGGCACAGACGGGTCTCGGAGGAGACGTACTCCAAGCCTTGTGGAAGGAGATCGCGCACCTTGACCGACGTTGCCTCCCCCGAGCCCAGATTCTTGACCGTCACATGGAAGTCGACCTCGTCGCCCACTCCATAGGCTGGCTTTCGCTCGGCTATCGCCTTTTCAACCTCCAGATCGACGGTCGTCTCCAGCCCCACCTTTATGGGCTCGATGGGAAGCAGCCATTTCCCGCCCTTCTCCCGGCCGGCCATGGCCACCGAGTTCCACGCCGTGCCTGAAGCGTCAGTCGGCGCCGCGACGGGGACGATCATCTGGATCGACGCCTTCGGGGCGAGATTCGCGTCCGCGAACTCCGCGCGGACGGCGCGCACGTCGGCGAACGACGCCGGCGAGTCGGTCCAGTCGTCGACGCATCCGGCCGGCCCGGCGGCCCTCGCGGCGCCTTGCGCGGTCACCTCGCCGCGGCATGCGTTCTTCGAGGTCGAATACTGGATCTTCACCCGGTCCCGCTGGACGTCAGAGTCCGCCACGGCAACGGGCCCGGCCAGCCTCGGCTGCCACTGGGAGCCTCGGGCGTTCGAGACGGCCGGCCCCACTCCGCGGTCGCCGACGTGGGGAAGGACGTCGTAGACGACGACGTTGTCGAGGTCGACGTTGCCCGTATTCGTCACGGTCAGCCTATACTGCGCGGACTTGCCGGGCTCGACGAGGCCGACGGACGGCGCGGCGAGGAAGTCCGCGTCCTTCGACCCCTTGACCTCCTTGGTCACCGACATCGAGGAGGCGTTGATGACGTCGAAATTGGCCGAGCTCTGGCAGAGCATGTCGTCGGTTCGCCCGTTGCCGTTGAGGTCCTGAGAGTCGGCCACGGGGCTGCCCATGGTGGAGTTGCAATAGGTGAGCTCGCCCATCGTGCGTTCCTTGCCCGCGGGAGAGATCTGCGCGTCGTTGGGGTAACGGCCGGCCTTCATCTGCCCGACCTTGCCCTCGAAGACGAACCATCCCCACTGTCCGTTCGACAGTTCCGTCCCCGGGAAAGAAAACTTGACGAGCTGCCTTTTGCACCCGGCGGCGTCCGTCTTCCACGTGCCGGAGTCGACCTTCAGGCTCGAGGCGGGAATCGACGTCGTGTTGCGCATTACCGCCGAGCCTTCGACGTAAGTCATGCCGCAGGGAAGAAGATCCGTGACGACGGGGCTGACGGGGCTGTTCGTCGAATAGTTCGCCACGTCCATTCGGAAGGTGACGTTGCCGTTGGGCGCCTGGGGGCTTCCAGAGAAGACCAGCTTGCGCAGATTCAGGAGCGGCCTTTCGTTCGCCACTCGGATCCACGCGCAGGAGGCGTCCCTCGAGAAGGCGATCTCGCGCCCGGAGTCGGTCGTGTACTTCGATCCCGGGGCGAGGCAGTTCTGGACTCGGACCCAATCCTGCGAGGCCCCGGCCTTGTAGTTGCCGTCTGACAACGCGGCCTGCTCGTAGCCCGCGCCGTCCTCGGTTCTGGGCAGCTCGCTGTTGACCGTTCCCGTGACGAACATTTGAACGTTGGCGCCGCCCGGAAGGGCGCCCGTGAACTCGAGCTTCACAATCCACTCGGTTTCGGAGGAGACAGGCGTCTGCTCCGTCGCGTTGGCGACGAAAGTGCCTGTGTTGCCCAGGTTCGTCGTGTACTTGACCGTAAAGCCGACGTTGTTGACGTCGCGCACGCCCACATTCTTGATCGCAGGCACGGCGCACCCGGTCTCGCCGTCGCTCGGCGTGGCCAGGCGGCAGGGAAGGACGTCGGTCCCCGAAAAATGGAGGGGAACATTTCCGGCGTTGCGCATGCGGTAGCCCCACGTGGCCTTCGTTCCGCGGTCGAGGACGTTCACCGGCGTGAACTTTTGGAAAGAGCCCTTGGCGCTCTCCGCGCCGAATCCGTGGGAGAAATCGGCGCCGTCCCGGAGTGCGATCGCGTGGTTGCCGTGCATTTTTCCCGTTATCTCGGCATTGTTGGTCACCTTCGCGTCCGCGCAGGAAGCGGGGTATCGCACGGTCACGGAGAACGTGGAGTCGAAGGCTTCGGCGGCATTGCCCATGTCCCAAACAACCGAGTGGCTCGCCGCGTCGTAGCTGCCCGAGGGCGTTTTGGCGGTGGCCTGCAGATTTCCCGACAGCGAAGACCGCACGTACTGCGCGCACGCCGGAAGGCGGTCGGTGACGACGACGTCGTCCGCGTTGACGTGCCCGACGGCGGGAACGCCGGTGTACTTTCCAGTTGCGTCCATGGCGGCGGCATAGGAGGCACGAAGAGTGTAGGTGACCTCGACCCCCTTGACGGGCGGAACGACAGGCCCCGATTTGAGTATGGACAGGTCGGCCGAGCCGTCGACCGTCGTGGACGCCTTCGCGTTCACCCGCGTCGCGGAGCTTGCGGCAAAGGACGCCTCGGGGGCGATCGTCGCGCCCTTGGGGACGAGCCCGCGCGGCGGTCTGACCGTGATCGTCGCCTGGCCCGCGGTGCCGGCAGGCACAGTTCCCAAGTTATAGACGACCTTTCCGTCGGAGTTCCGCGTGGGGGCGACGATCGTCGGAGGGGCGACGACTCCCGTCGTGCTGGTGGCAGCCGCGAGGACCGGCGCGACCTCGGAGTTCACCGCCCCGTCGGGGTTGGCGAAGCGCGGGACGTCGACCGTCAAAACCGCGCCGTCGCAGTTGGCGTCGGTCGATGCGCAGGAGAACTCGACCGTGTAGACAACGTTGTCGCCGGTCTTGACCGTCTGCGCGTTCGGGGTGAGGGTCACGCGCAAGGTCGGGGCGCCGCCGTCGGCGAAGCTCGCCGACCCCAATCCGAAAATGAGAAGCGCAGCGGTTAAGAAACCGAGAATTCTTCGGCGTCCCCTCGATTGGGCATGGGGCGACACAGTGCTCGACATGAAAATCCCTTCCGGCGTCATAGGTGAGAAGCGCACAGATGCACCTCAACCCTACCGTCTGCACCAAGCGGGAGTCACTAGTCGGCTATAGGCCTCAGGGATGATAAAACAGAGTGATTCGCACTAAACCGCTTCGATTTTTGCCGACAAGGCCTCTAAATTCTCGAAACAATGCCCGAGGAAACCCAATTTCGTTGCGACCTCAACGTTTTTCGGGGAGTCATCGACGTACAGCACGTCCTCGGGGGCAAGTTTTCGCCCGGCGGACTGGGACAGCCGCGCGAGGGCGACGGCGAAGATCTCTTCGTCGGGCTTGGCCAGGCGCAGGCGGCACGAGAAAAGAACCGGGTCGAAGAGCTCGTCGATCCAGGGATTGTGCCACCTCGTCCACCCGACGAAGTCGCAGGGTATGTTCGAGAGCATCCCCATTGTCAGGCCGGCGCGGTTGAGACTGCGCGCAAACGAGACCATCGCCTCGTCTTTGGCGCCCAGCGCCGCAAGGTCGGCGGCGAGGGCTGCCTGCCAATCGATGTCGACGCCTGTTTCTGCGGCGACCCTCGCCCAGTATTCGCGCGAGCCAATCGTCCCCGCGTCGTATTCGACGCGATTTTCCCCACGGTAGGCGGGAAGGAGGACGTCCGGCTCAACCCCCACCGTTCTCGCCAGCGTTTCAAATGATGTGCGTGATTGTTCGGATATGAATAATCCGAATAGATCGAATAGAAGCGCGTGCATGTACCCAGATTAATTGACATACAGTTTATTTGCATTAACCGTCCAAGCAGTGCACACAACTTCACTTCTCAGCCGCGTTCCCCAGAGCGGCGACGGATTCGCCGAGCGCTCCGGCGACATCGGTCAGATCCTCGCCCGCATCGACTTGCGCGAAAGCCTCGAGCAGGAGCGCGCGGGTGAACCCCGCCCACATGCGCGGATTCTCCACTCCCAGTTCCTCCCATTGTTCGCGGAGGAAGCCGTCGGCCATCGCGTGGATGTCGGCGACGTCCTCGGCGACGGCGGCGCGCTCGCCTCCTGCTCCGTCGGATCGGGCGGGGCGCCCGCGAGCGTGCATGAGGCTCATGAGCCAGCCGTGGGACGACTCGTTCGACTGCATGAGGCTGGCGACCGCAAACTGCCGAAGACGGACGACGGGCGGCGCATCGGCGTCGACCTGGGAGAAGACGGCCTCGCGCCACCGGGGGATGTAGCGGGCGAGTGTGAGCAGCCGCAGGTCGTCCACGGAATCGACGTACCGGTAGATCGAATTGCGGGCGATGCCGGCTTCCGCCGCCACGGCCGCGGCCGAAAGGGAGTCGGGGCCCGACTCGCGCAAAAGCCGTTCGGCAGCATCGACGAGCTTCGTCTTGACGATCTCCCTGTGTTGGCGCACGGTGGGCGCGCTGATCTTCGGCACTGCCATCCCCCTTGGATCACTGCTTCGAGCATAATCGCCGCCCGTCCGAATCGCACGCGGCGGCCCCGCCGCGGAAACGACGAGGCCCGGGAGGTCACGCATCCCTCCCGGGCCTCGCGGTGCACGCAAACGCGCACGCGTCAGACTTCACGCACATCGGAGGGGAAGGAGACGTTCCCGACCCGAATGCCTGACGCACACATCCTGTCTCCCGAGTCTGCGGTGCCGACTGCGCGGGTGCGACCGTCGGCAATTGAATTATACCTGAAATACCTACGTTTTCGAAGGTACTACTTGCCACAGATTAGGGTCATTCTATCCGTCGTTCTCCTTTTCCCACAGCGTCGAAAGAAGGCCGGCGCCTCACCTGCCCGCCTTCGCGCGTCTCATCGTGTTGAGCAGCATGTTGACGGTCGCCGCCGACCGTTTCTCGCCCTCGACCATCACGTTGAGGTACGTTCCGTTGAACTCGACCACGTAAAGATAACGGAAGTCTCCCGATTCGGTTATGTGCCTGACCGCAACGGCGGGGAGTCCGGCGATCTTAGTTTGCCCGAGGTACTCCCCCGAAGCGTCGTCGTCCTCCTTCGACGCCCATTCGTCGGCAAGGTCCTCACCTGAATGGTACTCTTCCTCGTCGCCGACTTCGAAAAGCAGCGACGCCCCGTTCGCCTCTATGCCGATGGCGTCTCGATCGTCCTCGTCCCGCTCCGTCAACGTCATTTTGCTCGGCATCGGGAAGGAAATGACGCCTGACGGCGTCTGGAGGTTGTACTGGCCCCCTTTTACGCCCCCTCTGAGCTTCCCGTCGCGGCTGAGAACAGAGACCCTCTCCTCTTGGGGGTCGCTGCCGGGCTGGGAATCCGAGCGCCCGTCGCCCCCCACGCCTGCGACCATGTCCGAGCCGCCTGAGCCTTGAGGCCCCGCGAAGTTGAACGTCTGCGCCGCCTTGAGCAGCGCGTCGAGCTCCTTTTGGGAGGGCGCCGCCACCGTGAGATTCCATACCCCGTCTTCGATCCGAAGCAGATACACCCTGCTGAGATGGCCGACCCTCGTCTTCGCGTCGACGGCCACCGCTTTGACGTTGCCGAGGGAAGCCGTCTGGACCGGTCTGACCGACGTCGAACCCCGCGACTGGACGATCTTGGTCAGCTGCTCGGCGGTCGTGTTGGAAACCGCCGTCTCCGTCGGAAAAAGCGAGAGTTTGACGTTCGGATTCGACGAGCTCTCCACGCCGGCCACCCCCGTCTCCGCGTACGTGCGTTCAAAGACGCGCATCGACGGGCCCACATTCATCGTCACCCTTCCCGATCCGGTGCCGACCGTGAGCACCCCGTTCGTGACGCTGGCCGAACCGAGGGGAAGGCCCTGCCCTTGGGGCTGGGCCCCTTTTGTCGCGGTCGCGGTGGAAACGGGCGTCGGAGAGGGCGTGGGCGACGCCGTCCGCGTCGGCGCGGCGCTCACCCCGAAGGACACCGTCTTTTCGGGCTCGGAAGCGCACGCGGTCAGGCACATCGCCGTCGCGAACACAACAACCGCGAGCCTAGGAAGTCGCATCCTCGACCACCTGGAGAAGAGCCGGAATCTCGGTCTCCGCCTTGCCTGAGTTGACGACCAGCTGGATCATCACCCCATCGACATTGACGATGTATATGCGCGAAATCGTGCCGTTGGTGGATTTGACCAGGATGGCGCCGGCGGGATACCCAGCCACCTTCTGGACCTCGGGCACCGTCTTCATATGCTCGATGTCCTTCATCCCGCCGTCCTCGCGCATCTTCGCCAGTATCTGCGTGGGATCGGTCGTGAACCCCTTCCTGTCGATGTAGAAGGAGACGTTGCGCCCTGAATTTTGCTGGTCCTCGAAGCCGAGCAGGCCTTCGGCGCTGGGTTTGGAGGGGACGAACCCGTCGGGCATCCGCATGACGATCTTCGCCCCGTTGACGTCCACCGTGTACGTCTGCCCGGACACGGTGGCCTTCAGAGGGCCGACGTGGCGCGAGGCGGCCGTGCTGGGCGAAGTTCTCGACCCCGCATTGACGGGCTTGAGCGCGCGGACGGTTTTGAGGAGTTCGTCGGCGGTCGCGGCGTCTGGGGCGTTGATCGTGGCCGACCATAGGTAACCTTCGAAATCCGCGATGACGACGATCGCCACATACCCGGTTTGGATGGTCGCCTGGGCGGCGACGGCCTTGAAGTCCCCCAGGTTCTGGATGTCGTGGCGGGCCTCGATGTTTGTGAACTGCTTCGTCCTGAGCGTTGCGGCGACGCTGTCGGCCGAAGGCAGCGTCGTCGCGGAGGACAAATGGGAAAACATGAGATTCGTCTTCGAATCGGAGGAAGACGTCAACCCGACGAGCTTGACGTCTTCCTGTTTGGCCCTGCTCACCGCATAGCCGTTTGGAGCCGTGAAGCCGACCCAGACTTTGCCCGTGAACAGACGGAATTCAGAACCTTGGATTTCCGCTTCCCCCAAAGTCGCCTTGGGGTCCGTTCCGATCGTCGGGCCGCTGCCTTTGGTCGAGGGCGGCGAAGTGGAAGAGGGGGCTGGGCCCGCGGAAGTTGAAAGTGAACAGGCTGGAAGGGCGACAAGCACAACAACGGCGAAGAAGATTCGCAGTCCTCTCATATGCCCTCCTGGAGACATTCAACTTTACGGCACGATAATAGGCGACCCCGCGCCGAAAATCGGCCCTCGGCAAGGGGTAACCCTGCCCATCGCCCCGCTCCTCAGAGCTGGGCGTACGGCTCCGACGACGACGCGATCGGCGGCGGCAAGGGGCCAAGCGCCTGGAATGCCACGGCTTCCCGAGGGAAGGCCTCTCGCCGATCGGACAGAATACACATTACCCCGTGCTCGCGGTTATTTCAGGGGCGTTCATCCATTGACATTCCACGCTCCAAGTGCTTCTCTCCAACGGCGACGGAACCGCAAAGCGAGCCGGCCTGAAGAAGCCGTCAGGAGACCGCCGCGTTCGATCCGCTCGGCAAATCCGTGCCCTCGTGGACCCAGATGTCGGTCGGAAGCTCGCCGGGCATCGACGGGTTCCCCGTGGCGACGAAGGGCCTTTCGCGGTTTCGCAAATAGTCTTGGAGCGCCCCGAAGGCCCATTTGCCGAGCATGACGATGGACACAATGTTGATGAGCGCCATTCCCGTCATCGTCAGATCGGCGAAGTTCCAAACGAGCTTGAGCTCGGCGACGGACCCAAGAACGATCGAAACGATGACGATCGCCTTGAGAAGCTTGTCGCCCCACGCTTTGCCCTTCGTGAGAAAGTCCATATTGACCTCGGCGTAGGCAAAGTTGCCGATGACGGAGGAACCGGCGAAGACGCAGATGAGAACGACCATGACCGGGCCCGCCCACGACCCCAGCGTGGACTCAAGCGCAGTGATCGTCATGTCCGCGCCTGCGGGGTCGGAAGAGGCCCAGTAGGGCTTGAGCGCCTCGGGGTCGGCGTTGAAGAGGATGAACGCGGTCGCCGAACACACAAGGATGGTGTCGACGAAGACGCCCGCCGACTGGATGAGGCCCTGCTTGGCCGGGTGGGTGACGTGTGCGGTCGACGCCGCATTCGGCGCCGAGCCCTCGCCCGCCTCGTTCGAAAACAGGCCGCGCCTGACGCCGTTCATCATCGCCGCGCTCATCGATCCAGCCAAGCCCCCGAGCGTTTCCCGCAGTCCGAAGGCGTTTTCGACGATCAGGCTGAAGGTCGGGCCGACCTTGTCCAGGTTCATGAGCACGACGGCGACGGCGAGGCCGATGTAGACGATCGCCATGAGCGGGGCGACGATCTCCGAGGCCTTTGCCACGGCCTTGAGGCCGCCGTAGACGATCGGCCCGCACAGGACCAGAAGGATTGCGGCCGTGGCCCAGGGGCTCATCTTGAACTGAGTCTCGAGCGTCGCGGCGATCGTGTTCGCCTGAACCATCTCGAAGGAGATTCCGAATGAGCAGATGAGGAACAGCGCGAAGACGACTCCCCACGTGCGCGAGCCAAGTCCCCTTTGGATGTAGAAAGCCGGGCCGCCGCGGAAGGTGCCGTCGTGCCATCTGATCTTGAACAGCTGGGCGAGCGTGGCCTCGATGAAGGCGGTGGCCATCCCCAAGAAGGCGACGAGCCACATCCAGAAGACCGCGCCGGGCCCGCCCAGGGTGACGGCGATCGCGACGCCGGCGATGTTGCCCGT
>CAJPTB010000045.1 GCA_905373325.1 uncultured Ancrocorticia sp. | reverse complement strand
CAAAGGCGACCGGTACCGCGGCCGACCCGACGGTCCGTCCGGCTGTGCCCGAAGCGGTCCGTCCGGCTGTGCCCGAAGCGGTGGCGCCCCGGACTGAACCAGCCGTGCGCGCAGCGGTGGAACTCGTCGAGCGAGCGGCCAGTCCGCCTCGCGCCGCGCCGCCGGCGCCTGCGCGGTTGGCGGTTGCACCGGAGGCCCCGTTGACCGATCCAGCCCTGCCGACCGACGTCGCCGACGAGGTGGCACGAACCGCAGTGGTCGCGCCACGCGTGATTCCCGATCCGCGAGCGGAACTCGTCGGGGTGGCGGTGCGAGCGGCGGTGGTCGCGCCCTTGAGGATCCCCGAACGGCCCGTCGAGGTCGACCCGGCGGACGTGGGACGCGCTATCCCGGTGGCCCCGCCTCGCGCGGGAACGGCCTTGCCGACCGACGTCGCCGATGAGGCAGCTCGGGCCGCGGTGGTCGCGCCTTTCAAGATTCCCGACCCGGAGGAGGGCGTGGAGCGCACGGCTGCGCCCGACCGCATGGAGGCGGCCTTCGAGGTCGGCGCAGACTTCGCGGCAAGCGCCGCGCGCGCAGCCTGGTAGGCCTTATATCCGGCCACTGCCGCGCCGCCGCCGACTGCGGCGCTTGTGGCCAGGGGGTTGAAAACGGCCGAGGAATGCGACGACGAGCCCGAACTGTGCAAAGCGGCCTTTACCGATCCCGGAATGAGCGCGCTCGACTGCGACGTCGTGTAATGCGAGTGTTGCAGCGAGATACTGTCCGCAGACGAGCTGACGCTGTGGCCTCCGGCGTCGCTGTAGCTGCCGGCCGTGCCCGCAGAAGCGGGAGGGGCGGAAACTCGCCAATCCGTGGCTGATCGCGACGGAGCCGACGAATGCCCGGAAGATCTGCGATTCGATGAGCCTTGCTGCTGCTCGGGCTTATTAGGCGCCCATTTCTCCCTCTTGTAATCTGATCGTGTTCTCTTGAGGCGCACGCTCGCAAGCCGCCGCGGAAGCGCAACGACGGCCGTGGCTGTGTGAGCGTCCAGCGTTTCCAGGACTCTTTTCGCCTGGGTATCGATTTTCGCGTGTTCGGCATTGCGCATTTGCTCGACTTGTCCGGAAATGGCCTGCTCGAGCAAAGAGCCTAGTATCGGTGTGTTTCTGACGTCGCTCTTGGCCTTGTCGATTTGGCCGTTCACCGAGTCGAGGTTCGCTTGAATCTGTTTGCTTTCGTCCTGAGCCCGACGGCCGCCTTCGACGAAGTGGTTTTGGACCTTGACAAGGGTGTCGATGTCCGTGGACGTTCTGCGCAAGCTCGAGGCCAGGTCGTCAAGGCGGGCCGACGCCGATTCGGCGGCTTCCCCTTCAATGCCCAAGTCGGCTGCGACCCTCCGGTTGACTTCGGCGATTGTCTGCAATCGGCCGCTTATCTTGCCGAGGGTTTGATTCGTGTGCTCGATCAGGCCCGGATTCCATTCATTGATGGCCCTGAGCCGATCGGCGTTAGGAGTTGCCATGGTTGCCTCTCGAATTGTTCCTATTGGTCTTTACACAAGACAGACTCGTCCGCTGCTGTTTAACTATGGAGAGCATCGTGAATCTTGCTCATTCCCTCTGGACTGGTGTAAGAAAACTTCTCGCTGAGCCCGTCAAGCGTACTCAGAATGTCCTGACGTTCCGCCTCGTCTTCAAACTCGAACGAGTCGACAGACCACCGCAGATCCTCGATCGTCTCTTCCTGGTCAGAGGACAGACTCGCCATCTCCTGGTCAAGGGTCACCAGCGAGATGTGAGCCGGCCTCCCGAACTGCTGGAGCTCCTTGAGGGTTGAATACTGGGACGAAGCCCCCTGCGCATTGTCGATGCCTAGAGCGGCTTGGTCCACGGCCACACTGAGCTCTTGCTTTGCGGCCTCGTACTCGTCGCCGGCCTGCTTCAATTCGTTCAACTGGCGCAAGAACTGGTCCTTGTCCAACCGGAATATCGCCACGCGATCATCCCCACTTACTTCCTGGGCGCGAGCTGCGCCTTCCCGACATAACGACGGCAGGATCGCGAGAAACCCCTGCCGTCACAGCTTTAGAATACGCGTCCCGAGGCCCCGCAAACTAACCCGTTTGGGGGCACTGGCATGCCACGATAAGTGAAAAGTCAATGAATGCAAAGAAGAGCCGCGGAAAGGAAACTGAGGGGACTCGTTCCCTTTGGAGTGGCACGTTTCCCCTTTGGAGTGGCACGCTTTCCTGTGGATTGCCACCCCGGCCTGGGATTGCCTACTCTTTCTCAGCTCGTCGTTCGCCGAGATGAGGTTGTGGGTGAGAAGCGAAGCCTGAAGACATGCGCCTGGTTCTGATCTGCTGACCGCGACGGGCGGTCCCGTAGGTTATGCTGATGGCATCCAATGGTTTTCGGTGCCTGTCATCCACATCCACGGCTTTGAGGAGATTTGACATGACTGCCCGCATGAAGAGGTGTGCAACATTTGTGGCAGCCGTAATGGCCTTGCTTCTTAGCGCTTGTCGAATGGACGGGACCGTTGAGGTTCATGCCGACGGCAGCGCTGAAACCGTGTTCGTTTTCGAGGACGACGACGGTAAAGCGGAACGCTTTCACCGAACATGTGAAGGGCTGCAAAAACGTCTTGCGCTGGTCGGCAGGTTTGCGGAGGCGACCATGGAAGACATAACGCCACCTGGAGGACATCTGACGTGCAAGTCGACATTGCGCGGGCATTTATACAACGAAGTTAAATTCCATGAAACGAAAGACTCTTATTCTCTCACTCTTTCACCTCTGAAAAAGGAAAAACCCGAAGAAAACTATATAAAGCCTACGCTGACGATAAAAATGCCGGGAAAAGTCATTAAAACATCCATGGGCAGAGTGGATGGAAATAAAGTCATTATCAATGGTTTTGGTTATACCACTAAGACTCTTTCAATCGTGGCGGAGAAGAAGGGAACGAAAAGTGTTTCTTCGTCGGATTCGGCGAGCAGTGCAGCGGGCGGAAAGACAGCTGTCGGTTCGTCAGCGGATGACAGTGGTTTTCCCGCGTGGGTGTGGATCGGCTCCGGTGTGGGCGTCCTTGCTCTTGCCTTGATTCTTGGCGTTCTCATTGGGCGACGTAAGAGGCGCACCGCACCGCCGTCGCTCAATCTCGGCCAGAGGTAACTGGCGGCGGCCCTGCCACCGCCGCGGCGGAGCCCGAGCTCGCGCACGGCGACGCTGCAGAAGGGGTCTTAGTCGACTCAGCGTTGAACGAGGCGCGAGTGAGAATCGCTTCCCGCCCGCGCCTCGTCAAGTTTCCACCTGTGTGGGAGCTAATCGCGGTTGTTTTCGCGACGGCCAGCTTCCAGGAAGGTGATCGTTCTGTCGTCTTCATACAGGCGGACCTGCGTGGACGAGGCTGAGTCGTCGCCGCGGGGCCTGCGCTCGTTCTTCTTGCGGCCTTGGCTTCGGCCCGTCAGACTCGACAAGGCCCGCGAGGTTTCGCCACGGGAGGCAGTGTTCGCGCGATTTGCCGCACGGCCGACGGAAGTGCGTCTGGAGGCAGTCCCGCCCTGTTCCGAAGAAGTTGCCGCTTTGCCGCCTGTCGCCGCCGAGCGGCCTGCGGCGGTCCTTGGGGCCGGGCTGCTCGTCCGGCTTGCTGCTCCGGCTCCGCGTGTAGAAGCCGCTTCGCGCGTTGCGGAGGTTTGGCTCCGGGCGCCGGGGACCTTGCCGGCCTCTCCCGCGGACGAGGACGAGGCAGGTTTGCGGACCGCCGTGGTTGCGCCCCGCACGATTCCGTTGCCTCGAGCCGACGGCGAGGGCGCCGAAGCCCGGTTCGCCGTCGTCGCTCCCCGAAGGATGCCACCCGATCGCGTTGAGGCAGAGGAAGAAATCGGCCGAGCAACCCCAGAAGCGCCGCCACGCGGCGTCGCTCCGCGCGCTCCGGCAGACGGAGTTGTGGACCGGACTGCCGTGGTTGCACCTCGCACGATGCTCGCCGACGAGGGCGGCGTCGATCGAACCGTCGCTCCGGACCGCATCGAGGAGGGTGACGATTGGGGAGAGGACGTCTGTGCGGCGCGAGCGGCCCGCACGGCCTGATAGGCCCTGTATCCGGCTACCGCGGTTCCGCCGCCAATGCTTGCGGCGGCGGCCAATGGATTGAAAACCGCGGAAGGATGCGCGGGCAAATGCGTTGAATTTGAGGGGCCAAACCCTCCCAACTGTGAAGGCGCGTAGTGCGAGGCCTGCAAAGCCGGCCCGTCTGACGGCATGCCGTTTGGGCTGAGATGCCCGCTCGTGTAACTGCCCGAGCCGCCAATCGAAGGGGCGCTTTCCGGGTTGTGCCAGGCTGTGGCCGATCGGGTGGGGCCCGCCTGGGCGCCGCTTGCGGGGCCGATGTCTGAACTGTTCGCGCTGCCGTTGGCGCCGCCGTTGCCCTTACCGGCTGCGTCCGCCGGAGCCGAGGCGTGCCTTGATGCGGGCTCGTTGTCCTGAAAAGGGAAGTCGCGAGCCAACGCCTCTGTGCTTTCGCGCAGAACGCGCAGCACATTCTTGGCTTGGCGATCGACCTCTGCATGGGCGGAATCGCGCTCGGCCTGAGCCTCTTTGACCAGACTAGGGTCAACTACGGGTGTCTTGCTTGTAAGTTCCTGCCCTGTCTTGAGTGTTGAATTTACCTCTTTGAGATTCTTTTGGATCTCCTCGTTGTCGTCTTGTGCCTTCTTTCCCAAGCCGAGGGCTTTGTGCTGCACTTCGGCAAGCTGTTTCACCTTCTGAGAGCCGTCCAGCAAGCGGGTGGCGAGCTTGTCCAGGCGAGAGGATGCTGAATGGGCAGTCGTCCCTTCGAGGCCGAGGTCGGCTGCCACTCGCCGGTTGATCGTGGCGATGTCGGCGAGATTGGAGCTGACTTTTTCCAGGTGTTTGTTTGCCTGCTCGATCGGGTCCGTTCTCCAGGTTTTGATGCTGTTAAGGTGGTCGGCGTGAGGGGTGGTCATCATTTGCCTCCTGCACTTTTCTGCCCTTGCCCTGAACCTTTCGGCCCTTGCGCTGAGCTGGAGCTGTGTATGCCGTCTATAAGCGAATCGAAACCCGGGGTTTTGGAAAGGAAATTGCCTATGAGGTTCATTCCTTCGGGGGACACATAGGTGAATTTCCGATCGAGTTTGTCCAAGATCTTGACGAACTCGTTGCGTTCGGCGTCGTCCCGAAACTCGAATAAGCTCAGCGAGGCCCTCAAATCCGCGATCACCTTGTGTTGCTGCTCGGAGACGTGCTTCAGCTCTTTGTCCACGGCCACCAGGGACGTGTGGACCGGCGTGCGGAGATGCCGGAGCTCGTCCAGGTTCGACCACCGGTCGTCGTCGCCGGAGGGCGCGCAAACTCCGTTGCTTTGAAGGTCCTTGCAGCTTTGGCCTACGGCAAAGCTGAGCTCGTTCTGCGCGTCCTCGTATTTATCGCCCGCCTTTACCAGTTCGGCGACTTGTCGCCTGAACTGATCCTTGTCCAATCGAAACACTGCCACGTGGCAACCCTCCTTGGTGGTTGTGTATACAAGTTTTGTCTAACGGTCGCAATGCTGTTGTGAAAGGAGGACGGTTTCCTCCCCTGAATGCAGAATACTAATGAGAGGGCCGGTTGCCTAGTTCTAAAAAGCGAACATTCATGCTAGTTTGACAATAAAGTAGGTAAAGCTAGGGAAAAATTCCCGGAAATTGCTTGTGCGAGGTCGATCCTCCGCCCGCGTGTCGCGAGATCCCCGGACGTTGCCGGTCGCTCGAAACCCGCCCGCTTCCGTGGGTAGAGGCTTCGGGAGGCCTCGATTTTGAAAAGGCAGAGCCAGACCCTCTGCGCATGGAAGCCCGTCTGGATGGCGTCGCACCGGCTGCCTGTGGTCGCCTCGGCGTATGCGCGAGCGTCGCGAACCTCGTCCGACTGAAGTTCTTGTCCGCCGATTGCCTTTGCCCGTGCGGGAGTGTTGTTGCGCTGGGCGAGGCGGGACCGGTCGAGGGGCTATCGCCTGCCCGTGCGGGGCGCGGCGTCTTGGTGAGCCATTTGAGTCTTTGCCGGAGTCCTATCGCCTGCCCGTGCGGAGGTGTAGCGACTGCGCGTTGCGGCGTTGGCCGTCGGCACTGGGTTTTCGGCGTTGTGCTGGCACGCCCTCCCGGCGTCGTTCTAAACGCTGTCCTCGTCGTCCTAAACGCTGTCCCCGTCGTCCTAAGCGCCGTCCCCGGCCCCTTCGACGTCGATGTGCGTTTCGCTCTCCGCGCCGTCACGCGCCCCGTTCTCGGCAACGGAACCGAGCTCGTCGAGAATCGCGGACAGGTGCGCGATGCGCTCGGAATTCCACACGACGTCGGGGTCGGGCTCGAAGTAGGAAAAGATCAGGCCCACCAGGTGGTACGCGGGGTGCGTCCATTCTTCGACGGCGGTGGAGCCCCAGGCGGCGACGCGGAAGGTGCGCGTGGCGAAGTCGGGGTCGTTGAAAGCGGCTATGGCAAGCCCGTAGCCCATCGCCCCCGAGGCCTCGGCGAGGAGCTCGAAGCCTCCGTCGGGGTCGATGCCCGGAATGAGCCTGTAGCCGAGCATGCTCGGCAGGCCCCTGAAGACGTTCGCGCGACGGCTGACGAGTGCGACGGCCGCCGACCGGAGGGCGTTCTGCGCGTTCTCTCGCACTGCGTCGTCGCGCAAACCGCGGCAGGTGGCCGTCAGACCGTAATAGAGGTCCGTTCCGGGGGAGGCGAGTATGCGTTCGAAGTCGGCCTGGGTCACCATCCTCAAGCCGGTCACCGTGGCGTTGCGGCGCTGCTGCGGGTCCTCCCATGTTTCGATTCCGGAGTCCAGGAGCGGGCGGAGGAGGCGTATGTCCTCGAGCCCGTCCGTCGTGAACTCCACGCGCTGCACCGCTGCCGAGACGACGTCGGCCAAGAAAGCCTGGCGGGACGGCCATTTGCGGTAGGCGGTGGCGCGGCTGACCCCCGCCTCCTTGATGATGTCCTCAAAACTGATCCGGTCGATCGTCACCGCGAGGCCGCGTTCGTGGATTTGGGCCAAGGCGCAGTCGAGCATGCGGGCGCCGGCGGCGTCCGTGGCCTTCATTTTCCGATGCTGCGTGAGAGGTTCGGTTCGTTGTGGCGCTGCGTTGGGCGTCATCCTCATAGGACCATTCTTGCAGAGATCGAAGTTTTCAGTTCCCGTGGAATTCACATGGTTCTCCTTGGTAAGGCTTGGATTCCAAGGCGACGAAACCGTTGGAACGCGCCTGCCGTACCGCCGCAACGCATCGCTGTAGATTTTCCCTTTCGCTCGGGGACGGGAGCGGGTAGCCTGAACGGGCGGGTCCGCCGAACTCGGACGGACGCCTTATGGACACCCAAGAAAAGGGAGAGCAATGCGCGGAGCAGTCATCTACGGCAAGGGCGACGTTCGATTCGAGGAGCGAGAGGATCCCCGCATCCTCGAGCCTTCCGACGCCGTGGTCCGCACCGTCGCCACATGCGTGTGCGGCTCGGATCTGTGGCGTTATCGCGGAATCAACGAAGTGCCTGAGCCGACGCCGATCGGCCACGAGTACGTCGGGGTGGTCGAGGAGGTCGGCGACGCGGTGAGGGGCGTCAAGCCGGGCGAGTTCGTCGTCGGCGGATTCAGGACGAGCGACAACACGTGCCCCGTCTGCCGCAAGGGCGCCCACGCAAACTGTCAGAACGGAACGGGCTACGACGGCTGTCAGGCAGAAAAGATCCGCGTGCCCAACGCCGACGGCACCCTCGTTGCGGTTCCCGGGGAGGTCGGCCGCGACCTCGTCCCCAGCCTTCTGACGCTTTCAGACGTGGCGTGCACGGGGTGGCACGGCGCGGTTTCGGCGCTCGCGGGGCCGGGCACGAGCATTGCCGTCGTCGGCGACGGCGCAGTGGGGCTGTGCGCGGTGCTTGCGGCCAAGCAATTGGGGTCTGAGCAGGTGATTGCCATGAGCCGCCACGCCGACAGGCAGGAGATCGCCCGCGAGTTCGGAGCGGACGTCATCGTCTCCGAGCGCGGCGAGGAGGGGGCTGCGCGAGTGCGGGAGCTGACTGAGGGGATCGGCGCCGACGGCGTCGTCGAAGCGGTCGGAACCGCGAGCGCGCGCGACCAAGCGGCGCTTTGCGTGCGCCCCGGCGGGATGATCGGCGTGGTCGGGGTGCCCCACGGCGGCCTGAAAGACGACGGACTTTTCTTCCGCAACGTCGGAGTGTGGGGCGGGATCGCGCCCGTTCGCCGCTACCTGGATCAGCTCGTCCAGCTGGTGGTGGACCGCAAAATTAATCCGGGCAGGGTTTTCGACCTGCAGCTTCCGCTCGCCGACGTCGCCGAAGCCTATGCGGCCATGGACGAGCGCCGGGCCACGAAGGTGCTTTTGTGGCCGTGAAGCAGCCGGCTCCCGCGCCACTAAACCGAATCGACGTTCTGCTCCTCGGGGTGGGCCTCGCCGTGGGAGGCTTTGCCGCCGCTTGCGGCGTTTACGCTGTGTTCCACGGCGGGGAACGCGTCGGACAGGACGGCGCGACGAATGCCTTTACGGCGATCGCCTGCGCGGGGCTGGGGCTCGCGGTGTGCGGAGCGATGCGGCGCAGGCGCGTCGCCTCCGGCCTCGGCCTCATTTTCACCGCCCTTGCCCCGGCGGGGCTCGCCTGGCTTGCGGGGATGCTTTCCGCGTTGATCGGCGTCGTTCTGATTGTGCGTGCCTCGAGCTTCGCCGATTTGCTCTTCGATCGCGAGCGGCTCAACGAGGAGGCCGGCGAAGACGCGGGCAACGCCGCCTGAGGAGGACGCGAACGACGCCGACCGGGGAGGGCTAAGGAACAGCCGACGGAAAACTAGTACAAATTACTAAAGAACAAATGAGAAACCCTTGCCCCATTCGATGTGTCCTAGGTAATATAAAATTATAAGCACATTCATAAAGCCACACATTTAACTTGACAATGGTGGCTTGCATCATTTCGGAGGTAAAACTCATGAAAACCACAAAGTTTGCGCTAATAGCCGCATTGACGATTTCGGGCATGCTTGCCCCGCAAACCGCCTCTGCCTCGGACCGGGTTTCTCCTTCCGGCGCTGTTTCCGCCGCCGCCCGCCCTTCTGACGATCCCGCGAAAACGGATACGTCTGATGCAACGGTGAGAGGCGGTGCAGAGTCGGCAAACAGACCGCAGGAGGTGTTCATTGGTCTGGTTGAAGCGCACGACGCGCATCTATCCGGGGGTGACGTGTCTGGCCACGTCACGTGGAAACTCCTCAGCGGCACATCTAGGAAGCTACAAGTAAAAGCAACCCTTAGAGCTCAGACATCATGGTTTTCCTATTCCACGATGGCGTCTTCTCGTCGCAAAAGTGTTTGGCCTGGCGGTGGCCGTGGCAAAGCTGCGGTGGCTCGCTACAAGTGCAACGGCAAAGAAGACACTAAATGGTACACGCTCGGAGAAATCTATGCTCCGGGGGCGCAGAAATCTTATGGCCGTGCTTCCAGCAAAATTATTTCCAGGGAGTGCGGCGTTTGAGAAGCACTAATAATGACGCCCATGTCCGCAG
>CAJPTB010000044.1 GCA_905373325.1 uncultured Ancrocorticia sp. | reverse complement strand
TTTTTGGGCGGGCGTCCGCGCCGCGCCGGTCCCGTTACGGATCGAATCGCGGCGACAAGATCTGCCTTCTTGGCTTTCGGGTCAACCTCAAGACCCAGAGCTTTAGCCGCTTCCCGCAGTTCGGGCAGGCGCATGGTCGATACCGCGCCCAGGTTGATTTGGCTCACGAGGTTCCTTCCTCGGATTGTCGGCCTGTGTCGACAATCGACTTGTGGGGGAATAACACCGAATGTGCGTAATTTCGGTGAAGGGAATAGCCGGGGACGCCTCTGGTCTCTCCGAGCTGGTTCTAGAATAGCAGCATTTTCTATCGGCACCTACATTTTAAGGAAGTTCCCGGCGAGTTCTTCTCCCCAACCGGCGCGTCTTCTCCTTTCCACGTTCCTCTGAGTCCACCGAATTTTAACGGACCGTTGCGTCACTCCCTCGCGATTCTTCGATGAGGCGCGCGCCGCTGCCGATTCCCGCGGTGATCGATCTGAACCCCCGGGCGGCGAGAAGATCCCGCGTGCGCCGATCCAATTTGTCAAAAACGAGCACCGAAGGGCCCGCCCCGGAAATGACAGCGGGCCATTCCGCCTCCCGCAAAGCCCGAAGGACTTCAGCCGATTCCGGCATGGAATCGGCCCGATAGCCCTGATGCAGGCGGTCGCCAGTCGCCTCGAGGAGCAAGTCCGGCCTCCCTTGAAGCGCAAGAACCAGCATGGCCGCCCTGGACGCGTTGAAAGCCGCATCCCCATGGGGCACATCGGAGGGCAAAACAGAGCGCGCGGCTTCGGTGGCCAATTCCGCATCGGGAACCAAAAGGGTGGTCTTTATCTCTTTTGCGACGTCGATCTTCACAGCCTTGGGGCCCTCGTCCGCCATCCACGAAAGAACCGCCCCGCCGTGAAGCGCGGGCGCCGCGTTGTCGGGGTGCCCCTCGAATTCCGTGGCGAGGCGCAGGACTGCGTCGTCGTCGAAAAGCTCGGGTTGGTCGACAAGGCCTCGCACGAGCATAAGCCCCGCGACAACTGCGGCCGCGCTCGATCCGAGTCCTCTTCCCTGGGCGATTCCGTTGCGGCAGTTGAGCTCGATTCCGGCTTGCGGGAGCCCCGCGGCGTCGAAGCCACGCCTCATCGCCCTGACGATGAGGTGGGAATCGTCGGTGGGGAGCGTGCTCCGACCCTCGCCCAGAATATGGACGCGCGTGGCCCCGGTGGTCAACCGCACGTGGACTTCGTCCCACACGTTGTGGGCGAGCCCCAGGCAGTCGAATCCCGGCCCTAGATTTCCCGATGTGGCGGGAACCCTCACTCCCGCCGTCGCCCGCACGATGCGCATCACAAATCCAAAGCGGATGCGACCGCCTCAAGAGTGGGCGCAACCGGGTCGAAGGACAGTTCGCGCCCCTCGAGCGCGGTGGCCGTGTCCTTGAGGCCGTTGCCCGTGACGGTGCACACAATAGTCGCGCCTTCGGGCACCTTCCCTTGTTCCGCGGCCTGCAAAAGCCCGGCGATGGAAGCGGCCGACCCCGGTTCGACGAAAACGCCCGTCTCTGCGGCGAGAATCGATTGAGCTTGAAGGATCTGCTCGTCAGTCACCCTGTCGATCCAGCCCCGCGAATCGTCGCGGGCCGCCTCGGCGTACTTCCACGACGCCGGATTTCCGATCCTGATAGCCGTGGCCACGGTCTCCGGGTTCTCGACGACGCGGCCGAGCACGAGCGGAGCGGCGCCCCACGCTTGGACGCCCCACATCTGAGGAACCTTCGTCGAAACGGGAGCCGCTCCGGCGGTGCGGGCCATCGAGGTGAGGGCGGTGCGGCCTGCGTATTCGCAATAGCCCATCCAGTAGGCGCTGATGTTTCCGGCGTTGCCCACTGGGAGCACGTGGATGTCGGGGGCGTCGCCCAGCTCGTCGACGATCTCGAATGCGGCCGTCTTCTGCCCTTGAAGCCGGTATGGATTGACGGAATTGACGAGGGCGACGGGATGGCTTTCGGTCAGTTCGCGGACGATCCTCAAACAATCGTCGAAGTTCCCGTCGACGGCGACGAGCGTGGCGCCGTGGACGATCGCCTGAGCAAGCTTCCCGGCGGCGATCTTTCCCGCGGGCAAGATGACGGCGGCGCTCAAACCGGCGGCTGCCGCATAGGCGGCGGCCGAAGCCGACGTGTTGCCGGTCGAGGCGCACGCGACGACTTTTGCGTCGGTTGTCAGCACCTGGGAAATGGCGGTCGTCATTCCGCGGTCTTTGAAGGAGCCCGTGGGGTTGGCGCCTTCGACCTTGACGTAGACGCAAGCCCCTGTTCGCGCGTCAAGGGCGCGGGCGCGGACGAGCGGGGTTCCGCCTTCCTTCAGGGTGACGATCGGATCGCCGTCGTCGAAGGGAAGCCAATCGGCATACTCGCGAATGAGCCCTTGCCACTGATGCGCCATCAGGATTCCTCCACTCGGTTGACGTTGTGAACCTCGGAAATGAACTCGGCGTCGGCCAGCTCGGCCAGAGTCGCCTCGAGATCCGCTTGGAGGGCCTCGTGCGTGCTGACGGTCAGACGAGCCAGCCCGTCTTCTCCGGCCGTCTGGACGACGGCCCTGATCGAGACGCCGTGTGCGGCGAACACGCCTGTGACCTTCGTCAACACGCCGATTTCGTCGCGCACGGCGAACTCCGCCTGGAAGCTCGAACGTCCGCGCGAGGCTTCGAGCACCGGAATGTCCCCGTATATGAGTTCACGAGGGGCGCGCCCGCCGTCGACCTTGTGCGAGGCGGCGGCGACGACGTCGGAAAGAACGGCCGAGGCCGTCGGAGCTCCCCCGGCCCCGGGGCCGTAGAACATGAGCCGATCGGCCGCCTCCGCCTCGATGACGACCGCATTGAACGCCCCGCGAACGGAGGCCAGCGGATGATCGAGCGGAACGAGTGTCGGGCCGACGTGCAATTCGATGCCTTCGGGGCGGCGCTTGGCCGACGCCACAAGCTTCACCACGCACCCCGAACGTCCGGCGGATTCGATGTCCGCCTTCGTTATCGAGCGAATGCCGTGGACGTGCACATCGTCGATGCCCACGCGGGTGTGGAAGGCGAGCGAGGCGAGAATCGCGCACTTGGCCGCGGCGTCGAGGCCGTCGACGTCGGCGGTGGGGTCGGCCTCCGCGTAGCCCAGCTCCTGCGCTTTGGCGAGCGCTTCGTCAAAATCGAGGCCCTTCACGGTCATCTCGTCGAGAATGTAGTTCGTCGTGCCGTTGACGATGCCCAAAACGGCCGTGATTCTGTCGCCCGCAAGCGATTCGCGCAGTCCGTAGACGACGGGAACCGCGCCTGCCACCGCGGCCTCGTAGTAAAGGTCGACGTCGGCCCGCGCCGCGGCCTCGTAAAGTTCGGGGCCGTGGGCCGCGAGAAGCGCCTTGTTGCCCGTGACGACCGATGCGCCCGCGGCGAACGCTCGAAGAATGTAGGAGCGCGCGGGTTCGATTCCGCCCATGAGCTCAATGACGACGTCCGCCTCGTCGATGATCGACTCGGGGTCGTCCGTCAGAAGGGACCTGTCGACGGCGGGGTCGCGAGGGGCTGAGACATCCCTCACAGCAATTCCCACGAGCTCGAGCTGGGCGCCCGATCTGGCGGCGAGGTCCTCCTTTTGCTCCGAAAGCAGGCGGGCGACCTGGGTTCCCACGGTTCCCGCTCCGAGAAGGGCGATTTTAACGACGGTCACTGTTCTCCTTTCGCTGGAAGTAGCTTACCGCCATCGGGCCGATGAGGCTCACCTGTCCACAGTCTCTCGCCTGTCCGAAGCCTTTTGCCACGTGCCACAAAAGCGCTGCGACCCACAAGGGCGCCGCAGTCCGCAAGGGCGTCACGGTCCGCAAGGAGGCCGCGGTCCGCAAGAGCGCTGCGACCCAAAAGAATGCCGCAGTCCACAAGAGCGCCGCAGTCCGCGGCCCTCGCCTGCGCACAATGCTCGCGCCCTCGCGCGCCCTGCCGCCCCCGTAAACCCCTTTGACGAAAATCTGGGAGAATCGAAGCCCGGGCCGATTCGAATCCCGGCGAATTCGAGTTCGGAGAATCCACGCCCGAAAAATAGGAGAATCCAGGCTCGAGAAACAGTCGAGAAAGGCAACGGCATGAGCAACGACGGCACGAGCAGCGTGAAAAGGACGGCAGCCCTCGGCGGCGTCGTCCTCGGCGAAGGCCGGACGAAGGTCATCGTCCCCGTCACGGCGGAGACCTTCGACGAAATCAAGGAGCAAACTGCGAGCATCGCGAAGCTCGGCGGGCAAACCGCGAGCGGTGCGGGGAACGGCGTGGACGTCGTCGAATGGCGGATGGATTTCCTCGCCCCTTCGATTGACGTCCTCTCAGCCCTCGAAACGCTTGCGGGCTTCACCGATCTGCCCGTCTTGGCGACTTTCCGCACCGCGGACGAAGGAGGAAAGGCGATCGAGGCCTCCGCTTATCGGGACCTGCTCCTGGCCGTCGCCCGATCGGGAAAGGTCAGCGCGATCGACGTCGAAGCATTCCGCCACGAATTGACAGTGAGGGAAGTCATCGGCGGCGCGCACGAGGCAGGCGTGGCCGTCTTGGCCTCCTACCACGATTTTCACGCCACGCCGGCGTCCGAGGAGATCATCTCCCGGTTCGAGGCCATGGACGCCGCCGGAGCGGACGTCCTCAAGCTCGCCTGCATGCCAGCCTCCGTGGACGATCTGCTCGTTCTCCTGAACGCGACGCATCGGGCCTCGCGCACTTTTGACCGTCCACTCATCACCGTCGCGATGGGGCCAATCGGGGTGCTCTCGCGCATCGCGGGCGGCGTTTTCGGCTCATGCGCGACGTTCGCCGCCGTCGGCAGAGGTTCGGCCCCGGGCCAGGTCCCGGTCTCGGATCTTCGCCCGGCGCTTGACCTGCTGGATTCCGCGCAGTCGGCGAATTTTTAGCCTGCTGCATCGCAGCCTCAGTCTTCGCCTCGGCCTCAGACCTCCCCTCAGCCTCAGTCCGCGTCGCGGCGGAGGTAGTCGGCATCGAGGGCGAGGAGGTCTTCCACGGTCTCGCGGCGCACAATCCAGCGCGACGCACCGCCTCGAACGGCCACCACGCCCGGACGCGGCAGGTGATTGTAATTCGAAGCCATCGACCGCCCGTACGCACCGGTGGCGGGGACGGCGAGAATGTCGCCCGCCGCGAGGTCCTCGGGCAGCGACACGTCGCGCACCACGATGTCCCCGCTCTCGCAATGCTTGCCGACGACCCTGCTTCTCACGCCGCCTTTCCCCTCGCGAGACGCGAGGGCGGCCGTGTACGCGGCGTCGTACAAGGCAGGCCGAATATTGTCGCTCATCCCGCCGTCGACTGAAACATAGCGGCGCGGCCCGTCCTCCAATTCGACCGTTTTGACCGTCCCCACAGTGTAGAGAGTCACGCCCGCGGGGCCCGCGATGTTGCGCCCCGGCTCGATCGAAACCCTCGGCGGCTCAATCCCCGACTCCGCGGAGTGCGAAGCGACGAGGGACGCGAGGGCCTTTGCCAATTGCGCGGGGCTCGGGGGAACGGAGTCGCCGCCCGTGTAGCGGATGCCATAGCCTCCGCCGAAGTCGACCTCGTGAAGCTCCAATCCGATCTCGCGATGGACCCGGGCCCGCAAGTCGAGCACCGCGCGTGCGGCTTCCTCGAAGGCCTCGACAACCAGGATCTGCGAGCCGATGTGCGAATGCAGGCCGACGAGCCGCAAATTCGGCGCGTTCACCGTTTTCTCGACAGCCTGCCAAGCGGCGCCGCCCGCGATCGACAGACCGAATTTTTGATCCTCCACAGCGGTGGACATGTATTCGTGGCCGCCGGCGTGCACCCCGGTCGTCACCCTGAGCATGACGGAGGCGACGGCGCCCTCGTCCCGCGCGATCGAATCGACGAACTCCAACTCGGCCAGAGAATCGACGACGAAATGCCCGACTTCCGCCCGCAGAGCGAGCTCGACCTCTTCGCGCGACTTGTTGTTGCCGTGCATCCCGATGCGGCTGCCCGGAACGCCCGCGGCCAGCGCCGTGCGAAGCTCCCCCTCGGAACAGGCGTCCACGGCGAGCCCTTCGTGTGCGACGGCCTTGGCTACGGCGACGCACAAAAAAGCCTTGCCCGCGTAGTAGACGTCAGCCCCCCGGAGGCGGGCGAAGGCCTCGTCCATGGCCTCTTTCCAGTCGCGCGCCCGGGCGCGCAGCACATCCTCGTCAAGAATGTAAAGCGGCGTGCCGTACTCCGCCGCCAACTCGCTCACGCCGATGCCGCCGATTGCGATCTCGCCGCCGACGCGGCGGGCCGACGACGGCCACGGTCCGTCCGACGAGCCGTCGGGCTCGGGCGCGGGAAGGTTTTCAAGATTCATATGAGCACTACATCCTCTCCGGAGCGCTGACGCCGAGCAGGCCCAGCCCGTTGGCAAGAACCACGCCTGCGGCGTCGTTCACCCACAAGCGCGTTCTATGAAGATCGGTGACCTTCTCTTCCGCGCGAGGCGTAACCCGAGCTTTACCATACCATGCATGGTATGCGGCCGCAACCTCCTCGAGGTAGCGCGCAACGCGGTGGGGCTCGCGAAGAGTCGCCGACTGGGCCGCGACGTCGGGGAAGCGCGCAAGCGTACCGAGAAGCTCGGAATCGACGGCGTCCAGCAGACCGGGTGCGAATCCGTCCTCGCGCCTGACGCCGTGGGAGGCGGCGTTCGACGCCACCGAGCACGTGCGCGCGTGGGCGTATTGGACGTAGTAGACGGGATTGTCGTTCGTGCGGGAGGCAACGAGGTCGAGGTCGAGGTCGAGCGTCGTGTCCACGGAGGCCCGGACGAGCGAATAACGGGCCGCGTCCACGCCGACGGCGTCGACGAGGTCCTCAAGCGTCACGACGGTTCCCGCCCTCTTGGACATGCGCACGGGAACGCCGCTGCGGACGAGGTTGACCAGCTGGCCGATGAGGATCTCCATGTTCTCGCCCGGCCCGGCCGTATCGCCGTAGGCCCTCGCCATGGCGTACATGCGGCCGATGTACCCGTGATGGTCGGCGCCGAGCATGTAGACGCAGTTGTCCGCGCCGCGGGCGCGCTTGTCGAGATAATAGGCGAGGTCGCCCGCAAAATAGGCCGCTTCGCCATCGGATTTGACGATCACCCTGTCCTTGTCGTCGCCGAAGTCGGTCGTGCGAAGCCACAGGGCGCCTTCTTTTTCATAGACGACGCCGCGCTCGCGCAAACGCTCGATCGCCTTGGAGACCGCGCCCGATTCGTGGAGCGAATCCTCGTGGAAGAAGACGTCGAAATCGGAGCGGAAATCGTGGAGCGAAGACTTGATTTCGGCGAACATCAACTCGACGCCTCGCGAACGGAAAGCCTCGAGGGCCTGCTCGTCGGGCAGCTCGCGCGGATCCGGCTCGCCGTCGGCGATTGAATCGGCGACGACCCTCTCGGCGATCTCTGTGACGTACTGCCCGCCGTATCCGTCCTCGGGGGCCTCCTCGCCGCGCGCTCGCGCCAGAAGGGACGCGGCGAAACGGTCAATCTGATTGCCGTGGTCGTTGAAGTAATATTCCTTGACGACCTTCGCTCCCGAAAACTCAAGGATCCGAGCGAGCGAATCGCCGACGGCGGCCCAGCGGGTTCCGCCGATGTGGAGGGGGCCGGTGGGATTGGCCGAGACGTATTCGAGGTTGACCGTCTTGCCGGCGGCGCCTTCCGTGCGCCCGTAGGAGCCGCCCGCCTCGACGACGGCCCGGGCGAGCTCGCCGACAGATGCGGCGGAGAGCCGTATGTTGACGAACCCGGGCCCCGCGACTTCGGCTTCTTCCACCCCGTCGTGCGCCGCGATCCGCGCCGCAAGGAACTCGCCCAGTTCGCGCGGATTCCTCCCGGCGCGCTTGGCCAGCCGCATCGCGACGTTCGTGGCCCAGTCGCCGTGCTCGCGAGACCGAGGGCGCTCCACCTTCACGACGGGCAGCTCGCCCTCGATCGTCACAGTGCCGTCGGCGACGGCGGAGGCAAGTTCGTCGGCGACGAGCCGACTGAGTTCTTCGGGTGTCATGCGCGCAATTCTACGCGGCGGCTCCGACACATTCTTGCGAACGGGCCGACCCAAGGAGCGCGAACTCGGTCATAGCTGCTAAAGTTACGTGTCAGGCCCCAATAGCTCAGTGGATAGAGCGTTTGCCTCCGGAGCAAAAGGTCGCAGGTTCGAATCCTGTTTGGGGTACAGCATATGAACTGGGGTGCCGCTATGAACCGGGGCGCCGCCTACGAGCGGCTGACCGGGAGCCCTCGTTCCCGCAGCCCCTCGTACATCGCAGTCGGAACGTCCGTGATAATGCCGTCCACACCCATGTCGAGAAGCCGGGCGGCGACGTCGACGTCGTCGATCGTCCACGCGTGGACCGCGATTCCCGCCTCGTGCGCCGACGCGACGAATCTCTCCGTCAGCACCGGAACCCCGCGGAAGGAAAGCGGGACTTGGGCGACTTGGGCCTCGGGAAGGCCTTTGAGCAGACGCCGACGCACCGCCCCTTTCCTTGCTCGCGAGGCCGCGACGATCCTGGCGATGGCGCCTATGCCCAGCGAGCTCGCGGTCCCCGGCAGCTCGCCTCGCAAGCGCCGCAGCCGTCGCTCCGAAAAACTTGCGACGCACACCCTGCTCTGGGCGCCTGCCTCGCGTATCGCTCGGGCGAGCGGGGCTGCGACGTCGTCGGACTTCGCGTCGATGTTGAAAACGGCGTCGGGGTATTTTTCGAACGCCTCGTCCACGCGCATGGCCGCCGGCCTGCCCTCGCGGCCGCGAACCCTCGCGAGCTCCCTCCACGTGTAGCCGCGGACTTTCCCGCCGACGCCGACGGTGCGGTCCAAGGTCGCATCGTGGCTGAGGACGGCGACGCCGTCGAGTGTGGCGCGAGCGTCGGTCTCCAGGTAGCGGAAACCTCGCTCGCCCATGGTCAGGAAGGCCTCTGCGGTGTTCTCCGGGCACTCCCCCGCGCCGCCGCGGTGGGCGACGACGATGGGGGCGCCGATGGGATAGAGCATCGCATCAGCCGCAAACCTGCGAGGCGTCGACCGCCTTCTGATCCTTCAGGAACTGGACGGGGTTCATGAGCTTGTCGTTTTGGTCGTGCACCTCCAGGTGCAGGTGCGGGCCGGTGGAATTGCCGTTGGAGCCCACTTTTCCAATGACCTGGCCGGCCTTGACCGTGTCGCCCTTCTTGACGAGAACCCCGTTGTCGTACATGTGGATGTACCACGTGTAGTACGTCTTTCCGCCGATCTCGTGCTTGACGATGATGAGGTTGCTCGAACGCCCCTGAATCCCGGCGCCGGCGTGGGTGACAACGCCGTCGGCGACTGCGTGGATCGGAGTGCCCATCGGCGCCGCGAAATCCTGGCCGGCGTGCATCGAGACGTCGCCGTAGATCGGGTCGACGCGATATCCGAAGGCCGACGTCAAACGATAGACGCCCTGCTGGAGGGGCATGACGATTTGGCCGCCTTGGTGCGAGCTGGCAAACGCCGCCCGCGCTCCGGCCGCCCCGGAGGCGGAACAGGTGATCGTCTCGTTGTTTTCGTTCTCTTTGGCCTGGTGAGAGAATTCGTTGGCCATCGAGCGGGCCTGCGCGTTGGCGTCGCCGGTGAGGGCGGCCGGAACGTCGGCCTTCTCTTTCGTTTCGCCCCCGATGTAGGAA
>CAJPTB010000043.1 GCA_905373325.1 uncultured Ancrocorticia sp. | reverse complement strand
CGTGCGCATAGCCGACCGGGCCGTCGCAACGGACCGCCTGGAGCTGACCGCCGTCGAGCCTTTCGCGGGCCTGGAAGCGGGCGACGTTGTCTCGGTCGAGCTGCCGGCCGCCGCCAGGGCGGGCGGGGCGGCCAACGATCTGCATCTGCGGGGCGTGGAGCTGGACGTGGTCGACGCGAGAACCGTGGCAACCGACGCCGCCGGCCTGCCCGCGCTGACCGTGGCCCGGCGCGGCCGGGGAGCCGTCGTCGTATGCGCCTATCCGATCGAGCTTCTCGCCGCCGAGATCGCCGACGCCCACGGCGACGCCGACGGCCTGTGGCGCGTCTACAGGCTCGTGCGCGACCTTGCCGGGATTGAGCCGCCGGTCGACCTCGATTCTCCGCAGCTCGCGCGGGGCGTCCTGCGCGGCCCGCGCGGCGGGATCCTTGTAGCCACCAATCACGGCCGCGAGGACGTGAGCGTGCCATTGAAGACGAGCGGATCTTCGTGGGCGGCCGAGGCGGTGAGAACGATCGAGGTCGTGCATACGGCCGCGACTGTGCCCGTCGAAATTCCCGACGGCAGGCCGATCGAATCGGGTGAAACCGTCCATGTTCCGAGCGGAGGAGCGGCGATAATCGCGTGGACGTGCTAGCGTGCTTGGCTTGAAGCAGATTGGAAAACTGAAGAGGCAAGCACTGAGATCTGGGCGGCGGACGGCATGACCGAAATCAGAAGTCTGAGCTGAAGCCGGACTTCGGCCAAGCTTGTCGCGCCGCCCATGGGCCGCATGTTCGACCTTGCCGAAGGCCTTTGATTTCCTCATGATCGCGGTTTGTTTCGGGGTGTGGATTGGCTTTGTTCGCAGCGGATCGTGATTGAAAGCGAAGACAATGAAGTTCCGCAAGAGTGTGTTGTATATCACAATTACATAGCGGCATCATTCGACACCATTGCGTAGCTTTGGAAGGCGGTTCCGCGATGCGGACCGCCAATTGGGTTTACCAAGTGATAGGGTGTTGTGCTGTAATGGTCGCAACTTCCAACAGTGACTCACGCCTAATAAAAAGCGCATGCGTGACGTCATTGTCGGCGCGTGAAAGGGTGAACAATGTCAAAAGTGAAAGTTTCTCCGCAGCTGCTGAAAAACATTGGTGAGCTAATAAAGGTCACTGCGGAGGCGCAGGAAGGTTTGGGCAATGTTTCAACCATGGTTATGGAAGCCGAGTCTCGCGCCAGCCATTTCGGATTCAAGATCCCTGCCGACGGAACCATGGTGACCGATCTAAATCCGATCAAAAAGAGCTTCGGCGACTTGACCAGCCCATGGGACACCGACCATGAGGATGACAAAAAGGAACGCGAGGAACACCTCGAGGAGTGCAAGGTCCAGGTTCGCAATGCGCGCAAGAAAGCCGACGAGGTAGACAGGGCCTATGAGGCCGCTGTTGCTGGAAAGGCTCACTGACATGGGCGCGGTCGCACGGGCGGTTGCCGCGGCAGCTGCATGCTGCGCCCTATGCACCTGCGGGCCTGTTGGGCCCGGCTCGAATTCACCGACGCCGTCGGGCAAGGGGGAGAGCTCGGTGGAGCAGACACCGTCTTCGGATTACGAAGGGCGTAAGCCTTTCGGCGAGCGGGTGGACGTGATAACCGCCCGCAGTCAGCTCACGGGGGCGTTGGCCAGGGTGCGCTCCAGGGTCGACGCCGAGTTCGGCGCCAGGCAGTGGACCTGGCTAGACGAGGACCCGAACAAGCTTTACGACCCGTGCGACGACCTCCACGAGGGCGGTTACCTCGACCATTCTCGACAAGGGATCGCCCCCGGTTTCTCCAAGGATGCGTGGCCGCGCATGCTTGCCATCGTCAAGGAGGAGGTCGCTCCTTTCGGTTTCACGGAGGTCATCGACGTCTCAGATGGTCGTGACCATGGGGCCTATATCCACAACACCCAGGATGGCGGGTATGTAGACGCGTCTTTGACACGGGAAAACTACTTTGGCATGCGCTATTCGACCGGCTGCCGCCCCGCGCCACCCGGGCGCAAGCCCAGGACCGCCGCGGATCCTCCGGAGCCCGGGTCGCCGACGCCGGCGGCCTCGCCATCGACTGGAATCGGGTGAATGCTTCATGCCCACGGTTAGTGCCGCCCTCCGAACACAGTCTTTGACTGGCACGCGATGAATGCTCACGGTGTGGTGTTTTGGCTCACGGTGCGGCGCTCCAGTTCTCAGGACGGCGCTCCAGTTCTCAGGATGGGGCTCAAGTGCTTAGGACGGAGCTCAAGTCCCTAGGGCGGGGCTCAAGTGCTCAGTGCACATCGTTGGGTGCTGTGCTGCGCTGGGCTCGACGGTGCGCATCGCTGGGCTTGACGGTGTGCCGCGCCGGAACTGGCGGTGTGCCGCGCCGAGCTTGACGATCTGGGGCTTCAGGCGGAGCCTTGTCGAGGCCGCAGTCACGCCTCGCGCATGGCCTTCGTCAGCGCCGGCCACGCCTCCCTGTGAGGCGCGCCGAAGGGGCGGGCGCCGAGGAAAGCCCCGGCGCGCCCGACCGTCGGATCGACCCACAGGAACGAACCCGATTGACCGAAGTGCCCGTAGGCCGACGGCGGAAATGAGGCGTCCGTCCAATGCGGCGCCTTCGAATCGCGGATCTCCACGCCCAAGCCCCACGCGTTGTCGGCCTGCCGCCCATACCCGGGCAGCACTCCCGAGATCCCGGGGAACTGCGGCGTGATCGCCTCGCGCCACAGCTCGGACGAGACGAGCGTGGGGGAGAGCATTTCCCGGCCGAACGCCAGAAGGTCGGCCACCGAGCCGCGGCCCGAGTGGGCCGGCGACCCCTCGCATTCGGTTGCGCTCATGCCCAGCGGAATGAGCACGGTTTCCTCCAGCCACTCGGAAAAGGGCGTGCCGGTCGCCTCCTCGACGACGTCGCCCAGCACGTCAAAGCCCCGATTCGAATACACGCGCCGCTTTCCCGGCGCGCCCAGAACCGCCCCCTCCTCGAACGGCAAACCGGAGGCATGCGCCAGAAGATGGCGCACAGTCGACCCCTCGGGCCCCGCGGGGGCATCCAAACGCAGCAGTTTCCGATCGACCGCCACGAGGGCGGCGTACCCGGCCAGCGGCTTCGTCACCGAGGCGAAAGGGAATGCCGCGTCGACGTCGCCCGAACACGCGATCGGCCCCGCAAGGTCCGTCACACCGAAAGCACACGGAAAGTCAAAATGCGCGGCAGCGGCCCGCGCGGCGGCGTCGAAGGAAGTCACCCGGCCAGTTTGCCACGGGCGGCCCTCGGTTGCCACGGGCGGATGATTGTCAGCCGTAGCCCCAGTTGCAGCGGCTGCAAAGGTGACCGAGACAATCCAAAGTTTATAGCTTGCTGTGTTCACGCGAAGGTATGCAGACGATTCCCTAAACCCGGGTTGCACGATAGATCCCTAGACCGGGGTTGCGCGATAAGTCTAGTCCGGGGTAGACTGCGTGGGTGAAACGCAACGCTGTGCTTAAGAAGCTCAAGCAAGAAGCAAAAGCTCGCGACCTTGACTTCTCGACCACGGAGCTGACGAATCATACTGCGGTCACCGTCGGAACAACTTCACGCACGCTTGGACGTCACGCTGAAATTGACGACCTGACCGTCCGCAAATTCTTCGACCAATTTTCCGACGAGTTGGGAAAGGGGTGGTGGCGGTGAGCCGCCGATTCACTGTCACAGCCGAACGCGGGCGCACAGGGTGGTGGGTCACCGAATGCGCCGAGGTCGGCGCGGTCTCTCAGGTTCGCCGACTCGACCAAGCAAGCGACGACATCCGCGAGGCCGTCGCATACCTTGCGGGATTGCCGGAGGACGACGTCGTCATTGACGTCGTCCCCGTTCTTCCCCAGGCGTATCGGGAACATGCTGCGCGGGCGAAGGAGGAAGGCGAAAAAGAAGCTCGAGCCAGGGAGCGAGCGGCAGCGGAATCGCGGATGGCTGCCCGGGCGTTGCGCGAGGCGGGGTTGGCGCTGCGGGACGTGGGGACCGTCATGGGCATATCCCACCAGAGAGCGTCGCAACTGCTGGCCCGACCCTGAGGGCTCAGCGGCTGGAGGCTGCGCCGTCGCCCAGCGCCCGGCAGCCGCAGCGCAGTCTTCCGGCGCCCGACGCTTTTAGGGACACGCGTCTTCAGGACCGTTCGAATCCTGAACGTTCGGTGTGAACTGCGCCCGGTAAGGGCCACGGCTGGCCGCTCGGCGGCCTAGACTTGAAGCATGGCTGACATTGCGAACTGGTTGACTGACATGGACGGCGTGCTCATTCACGAAGAGCACGCTCTGCCGGGGGCGTCCGAGTTTCTCAGCGCTTTGCGCGAGCGTGAGATCCCCTTCCTCGTTTTGACGAACAACTCGATCTTCACCCGCCGCGACCTCTCCGCGCGGCTGGCCTCATCCGGCCTCGACGTTCCCGAGCAGAACATCTGGACTTCCGCCACCGCCACGGCCACCTTCCTCGCCACGCAGTCCGACTCGCGCCGCGCCTACGTGGTGGGCGAGGCGGGGCTCACCACCGCCCTGTACGAGCACGGCTTCGTCATGACCAACGACAATCCGGATTTCGTGGTTCTCGGCGAGACCCGCACATACAGCATCGAGGCCCTCACGCAGGCTATTCGCCTCATCGGCAAAGGCGCCCGCTTCATCGCCACCAACCCGGACGTCACGGGGCCGTCCGCGGACGGGCCCATCCCGGCTACAGGCGCCGTGGCCGCGATGATAACCGCGGCCACCGGCAAGACCCCGTATTACGTGGGCAAGCCGAACCCCGTCATGCTGCGCACGGGCCTCAACCGCATCGACGCCCACTCGGAGCAGACCGCGCTGGTCGGCGATCGCATGGACACCGACATCCTTGCCGGCATGGAAGCGGGACTCCAGACCCACCTCGTCTTGACCGGGTCCACAACCCGCGAGAACATCCCCGAATTCGCCTTCCGTCCGCAATTCATCCACACGAGCATTGCCAACGTCGTCGAGTACGTGGAGAAGAGCGCGCCGGCACGGCGCGGGTGAGCCTTCGATGGGAGAGCTTCTTCCAGCGCTGTCAAGCGTCGTGGACTCGGGGGCGGTCGACGCCGGAGTTGGCCGCCCGCGCGATCCCGGCATTGAGGAGCGCGCCCTGGTCGCCGCGCTCGAGGTCTACATGGAAGTGGGCTGGTCCGGTTTCACGCTCGGGAAGGTGGCCAAGCAGGCCCGCATGGGCAAATCGGCGCTCTACCTGCGCTGGCCCACCAAAGAGGCGATGCTGGCCGACGCTTTCACGGCGTCGGACGTCTTCTTCGAATACCGTGACTACGAAAGGCCCGACGTCCCGTTTCTCGAGTACGTCCAGATGCTCGTCGAGGACAGGCTCATGCGCTATTACACGCCCACGGGGCTCGCAGTGATCCGCCTGATCCTCGAAAATCACACGGACAACGAGGAGCTTGGCACGATATGGCAGAACTCGGTGGGCAAGTCCGTGATCCATACGAGGAACATCATCCGCGACGCCATGCGAACCGGCGATTTGCGGCCGGAAACGCAGCGTGTGCAGCTCGGTGACGCCCTCGAAGGGGGGATGGCCATGCACGTCATGGCGACGCCGCACCACCTGCTGTCCGTCGGGCGAAAGAAGGTCCGGCGGTTCGCCAACGAGCTGGTGGCGGGCGTCATGGGGCCGTGGGTCACCGAGCAGGCCCTCGTGGATCTGCGCGAAAACGGATCGGAGCGATCCCACGTCCTTTTGCCGCTCATCGCCCAGGTGAAGGGCGACGACGCGTGGGAGGACGACGCGCAGGGCGTCGACGATGCGCGGGGCGACGGCTTGCAAAACGATGCGCGGGACGAGGGCTGCCGGAACGAGGCTCAGGTCGACGATGATGCGCGGGGCGGCGCCAGGCAAAAGGGCGTGCACGACGGCGGGCAAGATATCGACGACGCTGAAGAAGCCTCCCAAAGCGCCGACGGGGAGGCTCCGAGCGGCGAGGAGGCTCCGGGCGGGACGTGACCCGCGGCCGCGGGAGCGCCGGTGTGGCTTCAGGGCCTGTTGCGCCACGGCCTCTCGCCTCTGCGCATGCTAAAGCGGCCCGCTCGCGGTGATCGCCCGTGTCGGCAGGCCGAGTCACCCCTGCGCGTACCAGCGCGGCCCCGGATCGTGACGGTGTGCGGCGATGTGAGCCAACGCGCTGCGATCCGGCTTGCCCGTCGAACCCAGGGGGATGCCGTCGAGCTCCGCCATCGTGCGCGGCACCTTGTATTTTGCCAGCCGGGTCGCGGCGAAGGCGCGCACTTCGTCGAGGTCCAGATCGGCGCCGTCTTCGGCGACGACGAAGGCCGCCGGCAGCTCGCCCCAGCGATTGTCCGGCATCCCCACCACAACGGCCTCGGCGACGGCGGGGTGGTTGCGCAGCACCGTCTCGATCTCGGCGGGATAGATGTTCTCCCCGCCGGAAATGATGAGATCCTTGGCCCGCCCCTCGACGGTGTAAAAGCCTTCGGCGTCGACGGAGACGAGGTCTCCCGTGTGGAACCATCCGTCGCCTGCGAAACCGCAGCCCTCGCCTTCCGGTTTTCCCCAGTATCCGGGGGAGACGGACGGTCCGGACACCCACAGTTCGCCGACCTCGCCGACCGAGGCCTCGGACCCGTCCTCGCGCGCCACCCGCATCTTCATCCCGGGGGCCGCCTTGCCCACCTGGGCGCAATGCTCGGCCATGTCCTTCGGCGGCGTGAGCGTGCCGCCGCCCGCGGTTTCGGTCATGCCCCACGAGTTCGCCAAGGGCACGCCTCGCGCGGTGAAAACGTCGCAGAGGTCCTTGGGGCAGCAGGCGCCGCCGACGATCGCCGTTTTCAGGCTCGAAAGGTCGCGCGAGCCGAAGTCCGGGTGCCGGGCCATGGCGTCGTACATCGTTGGGACGCCGAAGGTGCGGGTCACCCGATAGCGTTCGATCTTGGCCAGAGCGTCGCCGACGTCCCATTTGCGTTGGACCACGACGAGGCCGCCGGCCAGAAGCGTGGCGAAGGTGAAGGTGTTGAGGCCCCCGACGTGCCCGAAGGACGCGATCGCAAGGGCGACGTCGTCCGGCCCCGTGCCGAGCACCTCGGAGAAAGCCGCCCATGAGGCGAAGACGTTGCCGTAGGTGAGCTTGACGCCCTTGGCCTTGCCCGTCGAGCCGGACGTGTAGAGCAGAAGCGCGAGGGCGTCGGCCCGGATCGGGACGGCGTCGGGGACCATGCCCTCGCCTGCGCGGTAGAGCTCCGAGAGCCTCTGCCAGATGAAGTGGAGAGAATCGTCCTCCGGGGGCTCGATCGAGGGGTCGATGTCGTCGACGATCCAGAGGATCTCGGGCGAAAGGTCGAGCTCTTCGTCGAACTGCCTGGCGAAACGCGGCCCGCACAGCACGGCGGCGCATCCGGCGTCGTCGATGATCGCCTGGCATTCGACCGAGGACAGGCGGAAATTGAGCGGTAGCAGCACGGCGCCGATTCTGCTGGCCGCCAGCAAGGCGATCATGTGGATCGGGGCGTTTCGCCGGATGATGGCGATCCTGTCGCCCTGTCCGACGCCGTAGGCGGCGAGCCCGGCCGCCAGCGCGTCCGCCGCATCGAGGATCTGCGCCCGGGTGTAGCTGAAGGAGTCGACCACGATGCACGTCTTCGACGGCTCGGAGCGGGCGAGGGCGTCGAACTGCAGGATCGGCGAGACGAGCTCGCCTGGGCCCGACTCTCGCCCTGTGCCGTTCACTTGTGACTCGAAGGGGTAGGGGCCTGAGGGGCCGTCGAATTCGCAGCCGTGCGCTCTGCGGCCGCGTCGATGTGCGCCTTGAGCCCGCCCCACTTCTCACGGAAAATGCCGGGGTCCATGTCCTTCAGGTTGTCCGCGATCGCCGGCTCGAACTCCATTTGGTCGAGGATGTCGCGCTGCAAGTCCGCCCACGGCGCCTTCTCGATGAGCGTCAGGCGGCCCCCGCGCAGCTCGAAGACCGCACGCTCGGTCACGTAAAGGACCGACTGGCCTGCGAGGGATGCCTGCTCGCCGGAGAAGGTGATCTGCTCGACGTCGCGGACGAACTTGCGCACCTTTCCCTCGGCCGCGATCCTGCAGCCGCCGTCTGCGAACTGGACGTCGAGGCCTCCCGCCGTGAAGGAGCCGGCGAACACCACGTGTTTGGCCGTGGCCGTGATGTTGATGAAGCCGCCGCAGCCCGCCACGCGGCCGTTGAATTTCGAGACGTTGACGTCCCCGCGGGCGTCGGTCTGCGCCGTGCCGAGGACCGTCAGGTCGAGGCCGCCGCCGTCGTAATAGTCGAACTGCTCGTGCATGCCGACCTGGGCGAGCACGTTGTAGGCGTGGCCGAAGTTCTTGTCGTCTGCGGGGGTTCCGCCGACGGCGCCGGCCTCGGTGGTCAGCAGCGCGTAGTCGGAGACGCCTTCCTCGGCGAGCACGATCCCGACGTCGGCCGGCACCCCCACCCCGAGGTTCATGGCCTGGCCCGGCCGGATCTCCATGGCGGCGCGGCGCGCCATGACCTTGCGAATGGTCAGCGGAAGAGGCTCGACATTCGATGCGGGGACCTTGATTTGCCCCGAGAAGGCGGGGTTGTACTGTGTGTACTCGGTCTGCATGTGGTTCTCCGGCTCGGAGACCACGATGTAGTCGATGAGGTTCCCGGGGACGCGCACGAGGTTCGGGTCGAGAGTGCCCGTCGCGACCACCGCCTTCGCCTGGGCGACGACGATCCCGCCGGAATTGTGGACGGCCTGGGCGATGGGAAGGATCTCCATCTTCAGGCCCTCGTGCTCCATCGTCAGGTTGCCCATCTCGTCGGCGTATGTGCCGCGGATGAGCCCGACGTCGATCGGGAACCCGCGATAGTACAGGTACTCTTCGCCGTCCAGCTCGATGAGCGAGACGAGGTCCTCCGTGGTGACGTCGTTGACCTTGGCGCCCTCGATGCGAGGATCGACGAAGGTGCCCAGCCCCACCTTCGTGACGACGCCGGGACGATGGGCGGCGATCTCGCGGTAGAGGGCCGTCATGACGCCCTGCGGCAGGTTGTAGCATTCGAGCTTGTTGTCGGCGGCGAGCTGGCCCAGGGCGGGGGAGGCGGACATGATTCCGCCGATCCACCGTTTGACTAGCCCCTCGTAGGAGAGCTTGCCCAGGCCTTCGCGTTTGCCGCGCGCGCCGACGGCGGAGGAGTTGACGATCGTCAGGCCGCGGGGGCCCTGCCCGGCCAGCCACCGCTCCTCGAGGGCGGCGATGACTTCCTGGTTGACGCAGGCCAAACCGAAGCCGGAGAACGCGACCGTGTCGCCGTCCTTGATGAGCGCGGCGGCCTGCGCCGCGCTGATTGCCTTGGTCATCGTCGCTCCTTTGGTCGGTCGGCGTCGAGCGCGCAGCAGCCCGGATCCGCGTGGGAATTGCGTGATCCGCGGTGCGGCGGGCATTGTCTGCCCGTGCGAGAGAACACTACCGAGCATACTCTCGCAAATCGGACTACTTTGGTCCTATATCCTTGGTCCGCGAGATTCTTAGGCTTGTCATGTGAAACGCGGCACGCGCTCGCGAGTTTTCCGACGTTGCCGAAACTTGGTGCGCCGCGAAGGCCGAATGAAAGCGTCGTCGCGGAGCTCCAAACAGAGAAAGGTTCAATGAAGAATGGACTTCAGCCTCAGCGAAGAACAGCAACTCCTGCTGGAAAGCCTCGACGAGATCCTCGACCAGTACGCGTCCCCGGCGTACGTGGCCGAGGCGGATCGCGAG
>CAJPTB010000042.1 GCA_905373325.1 uncultured Ancrocorticia sp. | reverse complement strand
TCGGGCCAGGTGCTCACGAGCGACTCTTTGTCACGTCCGACAAGGTGGAAGCCGTGCGCGCGGCATTCCCCAACGCCATCTCAACCGACATGGAGTCGACGGCGGCGGCGCAGATTTGCACGACGTGGGGAATTCCGTTCGTGTCCCTTCGCTGCGTCTCGGACCTGTGCGGGCCGGCGGCCGATCAGGATTATCACGTGGCGATCGAGGAGGCCGCCGCGGTCAGCGCCGTGGCCACAGCGGCCATGCTCTCCGGCTACTTCAACCAGCACACAAAGGGCCGTTCGCCGCTGTTCAGCAAGGCGGCAATCGACGGCGCCCTGCTGCTCATCCTCGCCAGGACGCTCAAGCTCGAACCGGCCGAAGACATTTCGAACATCCCCGACGACATCGCGACCGCCGTGCGCTCCCAGCTCTCGGGCAACGCCGCCGCCGTCGCCGAGGCGTTGGGGCACGTCTCCGCCGCGCTCACGGCGGTGCGCACTGACCCGAGCATCACCTTGACGGCGAAGAAGTACGACGCCGAACGCAGCAACTACGTCACGACCCTCGGCCTGACGTCGGACCGCGGGCAGATCGCGTGGCCTCCGACGTCGCAGACGGTTTCAAAGCGGTCGAACGGCTATTGGAACGACGCACTGGCCGGCCTCGGCATCCAGGTCAAGTCGGGCCGCCAGCGCGGAACCGTCAAATTCACCGAGCAGGAGTACCTGCAGGCGCTGCGCGACTTCCTGCTGTGGGCTGAAACCAACGGGTTGAGCCCGTCCGTCGCCGCCTACGGCGTGTGGTCTTCCGACGGCGGCAAGGGCCAGGTCCCCGGCCGGCCGTCCTCCGCTGCGATTCGCCAGCGTTTCAACACGTGGCGGGCAGCGATCATGACGGCCAGGGAGTGATTGCAGGCGAGCGGCGCCCGACGCGACGCGCCTCAGTCGACGGCGGCCGAGCGCGCAACGGGCAGACCGATCGCGGCAGTCTGACGGCGATCCGCGCCCGGGCGGCGTACGCGCCAATCGGAAGCTGACCGCGCACCGCTAGGGCGGCGGCGAAACGGCGCTCGGGCAACTGCGAAGATTTGCCTCCTGCGTCGTCCTGCCTCGATGCGAGACCGCCGCAAGCTCATCCTGCGTCGATCTGATCGAGCATCCAGGCGATTTCGAAGGCGCGCTCACGCCAAGCGTCATAACGCCCGGATTTGCCTCCGTGGCCGGCAACCATCTCGATCTTCTCGAGAATCGGGCGCGCCATCGGGTCGTTCGTGGCCCGCTCGCGCAGAATTTGGACCCACTTCGTCGGCTCGACGTAAAAGACGCGGACGTCGTTGAGCGAGGTGGTGGCAAGAATGGCCGGATATTCGCGCCTGCCGACGTTCTCGGTGGGCGAATACGTCTGCATGTACCTGTAGACTTCTTGCGATTCGATCGGGTTGCCCCACTCTTCCCATTCCCCCACCGTCAGCGGCAGCTCTGGCTTGAGGATGGTGGTGAGGGTGTCGACGAAAGGCACTCCGGCGTGGATCGCCCTGAACTCGCTTGGCGCCAGGTTGGCGACGGCCCCCATGAGCAGCCCGCCGGCGGACCGCCCTTCGGCGGCCAGGCGGCCCTCGGCCACCCAGCCGGACGTGCGAAGCCAGCGGGCGCAGGCGATGAAATCTGTGAAAGTGTTGCGCTTCTTGAGCAGGCGGCCGTTCTCATACCACGCCCGCCCCATCTCGCCGCCTCCGCGCGGGTGGGCGAAGGCGACCACGGCTCCGCGCTGCAGAATTGAGATGTACGAGGCTCTGAACACCGGGTCCAGTGAAACCTCGTACGAGCCGTAGCCGTAGATGTATCCGGGATTCTCGCCGTCCGGGGCGACGTCGACTCGGTGGACGACCGTCATCGGCACGAGCGCGCCGTCGTCGGCCTCGACCCACACCCCTTCCTGGGCGTAAGCCGAACGGTCGTAGTTCGGAACCTCGAGCTCTTTGAGAAGCTTCGTCTCGCCCGTCGCCGGGGAGTAAGAAAACTGGGTCGGCGGCGTCAGGACGGATTGGAGGGAATACACGACGTCGCTCGCCTCCCACACATAATTCTCGTCCACCTCGATGGAGGAGAGGTCCTCCGACGGGACGACGACCGGGGCCGACCACGGCGAGGATTCCGCTTCTTTCCGTTCCTCTGCGGGCGACTGAGCTCCTGCCTCCGCCGTCCGGGCCGATTCGGGCCCCTCCCCGCCGTCAGGGGCATCCGGCGACCGATCGGCCGATTTGGGCGGCCGGCCCGCTGCGCCAGAGGATTCATGCGCCCCCGTTCGCAGCATGGACCGCAGCTGGGGCTGGCCCCCTGAACGCATGGAAATCACTGCGAAGTCGCGAAAAGCATCGACTCCGAGAACCCGTTCGCCGGCCCCGGGCGTGAGAAGGGGAGTCCATTCTTCCGGCCCCGACTGACCGATCGGGGCGTACGCGACTTCGAAGTCGGCGACATTGGCATTGTGGACGATCAGGAGCAGGTCTTCAGCGGGCTCCACGGAGTAGTCGAGCCCCTGGCGCCGCGGGCACACGACGATCGGCGGAGCGTCGATGTCGGCGACGTCGTAGAGAAGCGCCTCGGCGGTCAAAGCCGACGACGAGTGGACGATGATCCAGCGCCCGTCGCGGGAAGGCCAGTGGCCGACGTTGAAACGCCCGTCGTTTTCCTGGAAGAGCAGTCGGTCCTCCCACGTCGGGGAGCCGACTCTGTGGAGCCAGATCTGCCATTGGCGCCACGAGTCGTCGACGCGCGAGTAGACGATCGCCTTTGAGTCGGCCGTCCACGCCAGGCCGTACCCGAGGCCGTCGACGGCGTCGTCGACCACCGCGCCCGTCTCGACGTCGAAGACGCGCAGCCGAAAGTGCTCGTCTCCGGTGAAATCGACGCCCAAAGCTCCCAAACGCCCGTCGGGCGACGGGGCGAAACTCGACACGCCGAAAAACTCCTCCCCTTCGGCCAGGCTGTTGCCGTCCCATACGAGGCGCTCCCGCCCGTCGACGGCCGGACGGCGAGCCGGATCCTCAGGGTCCACGGGGATTCTGTAGGTGGCGGGGTACTGCTTGCCTTCCCATGTGCGCGTGACGTACCACCACCGGCCTCTCCTGACAGGAATCGAGGTGTCGTCCTCTTTCGTTCGCGAAGCGATCTCGCGGACGATTTCCTCCTGCAACGGCTCAAGGTGGGCGGTGCGTTCCGCCGTCCACTCGTTCTCCGCTTCCAGGAGGCTGAGCACGTCGTAGCTCTTCTTGTCGCGCAGCCATTCGTAGTTATCGACGTAGGAATCTCCGTGGAACGTCCGCGACGTCGGAATCTTCTTGGCGATCGGTGCTGGCATGGGCTCTAGCCTACCCGAGCGAGTCCGGACGGGGGCGACTGTCCACATTCGAGGCGGCCGTCCGTGGAGGCCCCGCATTCATGCCGCAAGGCACATTCATTCCCACGGCGCCCGCGCCGCTGTCGGCGACCGCCCGCATTCAAGCGCGAATCTGAGGGCGCGGGCGGCTCGGCGAGGCCGATTTCTACTCTGCATTGCAAACTAGTGGGTTATGCCTATATACTGGCATTGCCCGCAAAGGAGGGACAGAACGATGGCCGATGAGGCGACCCAGCTGCGCAAAGGCGTCCTGGAACTGGCAGCTCTGGCAATGCTCGCGCCCGCGCCCATGTACGGCGCTCAAATCATTTCGGCGCTTGCTGAGATCGAGGGGTTGGCCGCAAATCCGGGAACCGTCTACCCAATGTTGACGCGGCTGGCCCGTGCGGGGCGGGTCGCTGCCACGTGGGAGCCCTCCGTGCGCGGCGGCCCTCCGCGCAAGTACTACAGCATCACGGCAAAAGGGCGGAAAGCCCTCGTCGCGCAAACCGCAGCGTGGCGGACTCTGGCCACTGCCATGAACTCGATACTAGGAGACGCTGATGACTCGCAGTGACACATCGCTCGAAGACGAATTCCTCGAAGAGCTGGCGCGCAAACTCGCCGAAGCGAACATTCCCGTCAAACGCCGGGAGGCGGTGCTCACCGAGGTCGACGAATTGATGTCGGAGGGAATTCGGCCCGAATCCTTCGGCTCGCCGGCCTCCCTCGCGCAAGAGATCTCCGACGCCCTCGCCGGATCGGATGACGCGCAGCGCGCGACGATATGGAGCCCCGACAATCCGAAGCTCTTCGCCGACAAGCAAAGGCCCTCCTGTTCGATCTTGCGACTGAACTCCACAGACCTCAATCTGGGAGCGATCGCCGTCAAACTGGGATTGCTTCGCGAGGACGACGTCGATCCAGCGGTGCTCGAGGCAATTCCGCAACGCGTCATCGGCGCTCTGCGGTGGGGGCCGTTTGCCCTGACGGCGGCGACCGCCGCCGTCGGCATGCTCGTCCACCGGCGGCGTTTGCGCATACCCGTGAGGATCGGCTTGAACGGAAGGGTGAAAAAAACTTGGTCGTCGAAGGCGGGAGGCCTCGCAATAGCCGGCTTCAGTTCTTTGGTGAGCCTTTTTTCTTTGGTCGCCCCCACGCCGAGTCGCGCGGACCTGCTCATGCAGAGCTCCCAGGCTTTGGCCGCGAACACGGCCTTTCTCCTTACCGTCGGGTCTCCGTTCGTCCAGAAGAAAGGGCGCGTCCATCCGATCTATTTTCCGTTGAGCATCGGCCTCGTCCTCGCGGTCGAAGGCGGAACCCTGCTCTTCGCCACGCGGGCGGGCCTTGCCCGGGTTCACGGACGGGTCCACAGACAGTTCGAGGAGAAACAGGATGGGTAAAATCGCAGCAATCGGAGGCTCGACCCTCTCCTGGAGCGAATTGTCCCCGGGAGTGCAGAAACTCATCATTGCGCTTATAGCTCTCAGTTTCCTTCTTATGGCGACGGCCTTGACGGTCTGGTGCCGCACGGACGCGGAGTCGATGCCGCAGCCGGGAAAGACCGCCTGGCTTCTCATTTGCCTCTTCGTCTCGACTGCCGGGCCGATCGCCTTTCTCATCGCCCGCCGCCAAAGTACGGCCTGGCAGAAACGCGAACGAGCGTGGGCCTCTCAGGCTGAACACGGCGACAAGCGGCCGATCGGAGGCGACGAAGTCGCTAAAGACCGCGAAAATGTCGATGAAGCCGGAGCCTTTGCGGCGGGCGGCGGCCCTTCCATGCGGGAATTCATGCCGGTGAGCATGAAAACCGGGGCTTTGGACGATGTGAGCTTTCAAATCCCGGCGGGTTCGGTTTGCGCGCTCTTGGGTCCCAATGGAGCCGGGAAGACGACGACAATCCGCATCCTTCTGGGCCTTGCTCGCGCGGATGCAGGCGACGTCCGCATTCTCGGCGATCCGGCGGGAAGCCTGGCTGTGCGGCGACGACTTGGATACCTTCCCGACGTCCCCGCCTATCCCGCGTGGATGAGCGCCCGCGAATACCTGGAGGCCAGCGCAGATTTGGCCGGGGTGCCGGCGGTCGAACGGCGCGGTCTAATCGCATCCTTGCTAGATCTGGCCGAGTTGGCGGGGGTGAGCCAGCGCATCGGAGGCTACTCGCGCGGCATGCGTCAGCGTCTAGGCCTTGCGCAGGCGCTGGTCGGCAATCCCGACCTCATCGTCCTCGACGAGCCGACGTCGGCCCTGGATCCCGCGGGCAGGCGGGCCGTCCTCCGGCTCATCGCCCGACTGGCCGAGCATGCGACGGTCATCTTGTCGTCGCACAATTTGGAAGAGGTGCAGCGGGTGTGCACCCACGCCGTCGTCCTGCGTGAAGGAAAGGCGGTCGCCGCATCCACAATTTCGCGTCTGCGCGAACGCGCGGGCGACCATTCCCTGCTCCTCGTCTCCGGGGGAGGCGACCCGCTGGCCCATGCCCTCAAAGCAGAACCTTGGTGCGCCGGAGTTCGCCGAGAGGGCGCCGACTTCATCGTGGTCGTTTCCGACCCTTCGGCGGCCGCCCGGGCTCTTCCTGCGCTGATGGCCCGCGGAGGGTGGGACCTCTCTGCGCTCACGCCGCTGGAACCGAGTCTCGAGGACGTATTCACAGCTTTGACGGAGGGAAAATGACCGGCTTCTCGATTCTGTGCAAACATGAGCTCTACGCGGTTTGGAGAACGTGGCACCGCTACGTCCTGCCGACTGTTCTTTGCCTCTTCGGCGCGATGTCCGTAGTCCTTTCGAGATTCGCACCGGACATTGTCGGATCGATGATGGGCGAAGCCGTTCGCAAAGCCATGCCCGAGCCGAATTGGCACGAAGCTTACAATCAGTGGACCAAGAATCTGGCGCAAACGGTCATGTTCGTCGTCATTTTCACCGGAGCGGGGGCCACATCCTCCCTAGTCTCCAGCGGCCGCGCCCAACTGTTGGCCGTGCGTCCGGTTTCGCGCGCTTCACAGCCCCTTGCGGCCCTCGTGGCCAGAATCGCCGTGCTCGCATCCGCGTCTCTCGCAGGAATGGCGGTTGTGTGGGCGGCGACATTCGGCTTTTACAGAAAAGCCCCCCTCGCCCCTCTCGCGGCGGCGACCGCAACCTGGTTCGCTTGCGCATGCTTCTTTCTCGCCGTGACAGTCGCCATGTCGTCTCTGACAGGCTCGACCCTCGCAGCCGCCGGAATCGGAGTGGGCTCCTTGCTCCTGACAATGATCGGTTCAGCATTCGAGCCCATCGCGGAGAGTTCGCCTGCCGGCCTCCTGACCCTGCCTTCGTCGTTTGCCGAAGGAAAGGCTGTGGGGGCCGCGGCGATCACCGTTCCCTTCGCTACGAGCCTTGTGCTCATGATTGTCGTCGTCGTTTTAGGGGCGAAGTCTTTCGCAAGACGGGAGCTCTGACCAGACTTGAACCTTGAACAATCTGACAATCCCGAATCCGTTGGCGGCACCCTGACCGATCTGCGTCGCCGCGCCGTCGATGCGCTTTCGCCGTGAGCGCCCGCCTGCTGATCGACGTCTGGCACGACGTCGCCGACCCATGGAGCAGAATCGGGCTCGATCGCCTTGCGCGGGGAATCGACCTCGCACGTGCTGCACAACGCAGCTTCTCACGTGCAGGGCACGACTTCGCTGGCGCGGGACGCGACGAGGCTCACGGCTCCGCCTCCGACGCCGCTCTCCCCGAAGTCGTCGTCGAGGTCCACTCGTTTCTCTCTCCAGGCAGTCCTTTGCCCGAGGCGAACGCGGAGGCCATTGCGGCTGTCGCTGCGAGCGAGGAAATCCCCGTCGCGAAGGAAAGGCTTCTCCGCCCGCCTTCACAACCCCTGCGCCGCTTGGCGCATCGAATCGTCCACGCCGTTCGAGAAGGCGCGGAAGACCCGGCCGACGGCGCTCGCCGGGCCCTCGAAGCAGCGATCCGCCTAGACGACTGGTTCCTAGGGTTCGACAACGTCTCGGACTCTGGGACTCCAGCCGATAGCCTCGCCCAGGCCGCCGTTCGGACCGGAAGTGAATTCCGGCTCGGAAAGGGCGTGGAGACCGGCAAGCTCGCCCAAGCCGACGACGCTCCCCCAAACGGCCGCGGACAGGCCGATCAAAGCGTCTTGGACGCCGATCAGGGCCCCTTTCTAAGGGGCCCAGTTGAGCCTTCTCCGAGGATGCTTGGCCGGATCGCGGGGCTTGCGCCGTCGGACCTGCCGACCCTCGAAAGACGTCTGGAGCTCGGCGAGTGGGAGGCCGCCGTCGATCGGGACATTGCGGACGCCAAACGGCTGCGGATCCGCGGGCTTCCCCTCACAGTCGTCGGCGCACGCGTGATGCTCGTCGGCGCCCAGTCGCCGAAAGTGTTCGCCGAAGCGATACTCGAGGCGGCCGCGGCACTCGGCGAAGGCGAACAGCCGCCGCAAGCCAGGCGCTTTGCTTTGTGAGGGGCTCGTCTCTTCGCAAGGCGCTCGTCTCTTCGCAAGGCGCTCGTCTTCTTTGTGAGGCGCTGGTCTGCAGCGGCGTCCGGCGCCCGCGTCCTCGGCGATGTCCAATGCCGGCGGCGCCGGCGCAAGACCCTCAGCGCCGATGCCTCGCCGCCTGCGCGGCGGCCATGGAATCGACGAGCTCGTTCGCGGCGTCGCCCGAATGCCCTTTCACCCACTCGACCTCGGTTCTGCCCTGCCTGCCCTCGTAAAGCTCCAAAAGCCGCTCCACGAGATCCCGATTGGCGACGGGCGCGCCGTCGGACTTGCGCCAGCCCTTCCGCCTCCACGCCTTCGCCCACACCGTCATGGCCTTGATGGCGTATTGCGAGTCGATGCGCATGAGCAGGTCCGGTTGGGGCCCCACATGCTCGAGCGCACGCACGAGCGCCGTCAGTTCCATTGCGTTATTGGTCGTATGCGCAGCTCCTCCGCAGTCGCGCTCGCCGGTCACCTGCTCGACCCATGCCCATCCGCCCGGCCCGGGATTGCCAGAGCAGGCCCCGTCTGTGGCGACGATCGCATCGAAGCCTTCGATGATTCTTCCGATCGGCCCCGCGCCCGCGTTTCCCGCGGCTTCCTTCGACGCAGCCGTTCCGCCCTCCCCACCGGCGGCCGGCCCGCCTGCGTCTTCCCCTCCGGCAGTTTCGATTTCTTCTTCGACGTCGAAGAGATCGCCCTGAATGCCTTCGGGTTCGGCGCCCTCGGAGGCGAACGGGTCGCACGACGCCGACGCATCGCCGGACAGCCCCCCGGAAAGGACGGCTTTGGCCAGAGTGACCGCGTCTGCGTGCCAAAGCGAGATCGCGCGGCCGCCGTCGTCGACTTCGGGCGTGGCGAGCGAGTGCCTGACCGCGAGCGGAGTGGGCTCGCCGACGTCGAAAAGCCCAAGCAGCTCCAACGCTTCGCGCAGAGCGTAGACGTCTGCGCGGCATTCCTCGGCGAGCTCGCCGATTGTCATCCATTCGGCCATGCCAATAGGGTACCCGGGGCTTGGCGGTCGCAAACGCATAGCCCGCGGCGAGGCGCAAAGGCGCACCCGCCCTTTGCCCTCGTGCTTTTCCCAGCTCTGAACGGTAAATTGATTGCGTTGGCGATCAGCGAAGGAGAAACATGCTGCCCCTGTCCGCATATCGCGAGGCGATTCGGCTAGACGAACCTTTCCCCACACCCGTGGACGACCCCCGCTCCAATCTGGATCTTCTGCGAGTGGCTTTGGGAGGCCTGAAAAACCGCCGTTATCCGGGCATCGATCCCGACCTTTCGATTTTCCCCCAGAAAGAGCTGGCCTTCGCTTTGCGCCACGAGCTGGTCCTTCGAGGCCCGGAGCCGATCGACGACGAAGTCACCGACGCGATCAACCTTCTCCTTTACCGCCATTCGGCGCACATGGGCCGCACGACCGCGGAAAACCTCATGCGGATCTCCGACATGATGCCCGCGTCCGACTACGGTTCGGCTCGCAACGTGGCAATGTGGCGAGGAGACGTCCGCGAGTTGGCCGCCGACGCCGTCGTCAACGCCGCCATGCCGAATCTCCTGGGATGCAAGGACCCCCTGCATCCGTGCATCGACAACTACATTCAAGGGCAGGGCGGCCCATGGATTCGCAACGACTGCTCCGTGATCCGCGAGATCCAGGGCAAGGATCAGGAGGTGGGCGACGCTGTCCTCACCCGCGGGTATCGCCTTCCCGCCCGATACGTCCTCCACACGCTCGGCCCCCACCTCAACGGAGGCGAGGTCACGGACGAAGACCGCGAAAAGCTCGCCGCCTGCTACACCTCGTGCCTCGACCTCGCCCTGGAAAAGGGCGACATCCACAACGTCAGCTTCTGCGCGCTTTCAACAGGCCGCAACAACTTCCCCTTCGAGGAGGCGACCCACATCGCCCTCGACACGGTCAACCAGTGGCTCCAGTACCACGGGACGGACGTGATCGAGCTCGTCGTCTTCAACATATTCGAGGACGCCGACGCCGAAGGGTACATGCAAGCCCTCGAAGGCTGGGTGGAGGACTGACGATGAACCGACCCGACA
>CAJPTB010000041.1 GCA_905373325.1 uncultured Ancrocorticia sp. | reverse complement strand
GTCCGCCGCGGTGCGACCCTGTTCGTGAAGAACGCCCTCTCCGGAGGCGACGCGGACACGTCCTTCACCTACGGGCGGGCCAGTGACAAGCTCGTCGTGGGCGACTGGACCGGCACGGGCAAGGACACCGTGGCCGTCGTACGCGAGCAAGCAAAGGGCGGCCTTGGCTGAGTGCTGCTGAGCAACGCCTCGTTGCGGGGCGGGTGCGGCGTCGCCTAACGGCACGCTGCGCTCGCCCCGCGGCATGTCGGATGCTGCTCTGATGGCTATCCAATGGGGTAACTGGGTTCAGCTCACCCCGCGGCATGTCGGGTGCTGCCCGACGGCGGGCCGGCCTAGGGCGCGGACGGCCTCAAACATATGTCGTCCGCGCCAGACGCGTGCAGGCGTGCAGGCCTGTCCCTCGCGCAGGCGCGTCCGCCCAGTCAGAAGGCAAGGCCAGCGGCGGCGGATGAGTCGCGACTCATCCGCCGCCGCTGGCCTTTACGTTCTCTTCAGCTCTATCGGCTGTCGCCGCCTCCAGTCGCGCCCTTATCTGCGCTCGCAGGCGACGCCGTCGTTGTCCCTATCCAAACCGGGCCGATACCCGGGCTGGCCTCTGTAAAGGGGCGCCGCCCCCGCGGCCCGCGCCGCTTTACAGTTTGGATAGTATGCCGACCCGCCTGACGAGCGGTCCGTCCCGTACCCGGAGCCGCCGGACGAATCGGAGCCGCCGGACGCACCCGAGGCGCCCGACGCTCCCGCGCCGCTCGAGGTCCCAGAATCGCCTGCCGTCCCCGAACCGCCGAAAGTCTGCGTCCCTGCGGACGACCGCTGAGAATTCTGGGACGCCTGCTTCGCATTGTCCAGCTGAGATTTGCAAGAATCCCGCTCGCTCGTCAGGGTCGAAATCTGCGTGGAGAGCTCGGAAACGCGCTTCGAGTTCGACTTCTGCGCTTTAACTTTCTGCTCCAACGTCGATTTTTCATTGCGCAGATCTTTCAGCTCTTGCCGGGCCGAGTTCAGATCTTGCTCAACGGCCGCCGATCGGGTTTGGAGCTGCCGGAACTGCGGCGAATCGGTGACGTCGCCCTGGGAATGAATTCCATACCCGAATAGCAATCCCAGCGCCACGAGTCCGCCGCGCGCGGCCCAGCGTTTCGCCGTCGTCTGGCGGGACCCCGAATCCGCCGCTCCAAGCCGTTGCGGGGGAACGCCGGTTTGGTTGAACTCGCCTGCTTGTCCCGGTGCCACGGCTTGTCTGAACGCGCCGACGTCGCCCGCCGCCGGAAAGCCTCCGGCCGCCTCCCAGGCGCCGTAGGGGGAAGAATTGTATTGACCTTCGGTCATGGTGCTGCCTCCATCGTCTTAAGTCGCTTCAACGCCGTAGCGACCACCACGCATTGCGATCCGTGGTAAGCCAGACCGCAGAGGGATTCTACCAGCTCGAAAGCTATTGACCTGTGGGAAACGCCCTGGTTCCGACTGAAACGATACGCGCACCCAACTCGGGGCGATCCGCCTGACGGTGGCCGCTGCTCGCCTTGCCTCTGTCTCTTGAGCGCCGCTTGTCGGTAGAATCAAAAGCAGACACCGTCCTCCACCCGGCGAAAGGAGCAACAGCATGATCAACGACGAGCTCGCAGTCCTTGCCCTCGCGTATGGAATCACAGGTTTGACTCCAGCCAAAATTCGCGCCGCACTCGACAACGCCGACGACGCCTTGTCGGCCCTCAAAGATGCCTTGTCGGGAATAGGAGCAACGGTCCCCGGCGAAGTCGAAACTGAGTTGGCAGCCGCTGAGAAACGCGCGGCGAAATGGGAGTCGTTGGACATGCAGGTTCTCACCTGCCTCTCATCGAACTATCCCGTCCAGCTACTTGACGTCTACGATTACCCTCCCGTTATTTTTACTCAAGGAACCCTTCCCGCGTTCGGGAAAGAATCTGGCTTCGCAGTCGTCGGCTCGCGCGCGGCGTCGCTGCAAGAGCTCGCCCAGGCTCGGGACATCGCTTTCGCTGTGGTCCAATCCGGCTACAGCGTTATTTCCGGTTTGGCCGCGGGAATTGACACAGCCGCCCACCAGGCTGCCCTCGAGTGTGGAGGCAGAACAGTCGCCGTTGTCGGGACGGGTCTCGAACAAGCTTATCCGCGCCACAATGCTGATCTTCATCGCGATATCGTTGCTTCTGGCGGCTTGGTCCTCTCACAATTCGCGCCGGGAACGCCGATCAAGCGCCACTCTTTTCCTATGCGTAACGCGACGATGTCCGCCTATGCCCTTGGCACGATCGTCGTTTCAGCCGGTGAGAAATCAGGGACTCGACACCAAGTCCAAGCCGCCCTGAAACATGGACGGCCAGTTGTACTTTGCCCCCAAGTTGTCGAGTCGACTACGTGGGGGCGAGCCTTAGCTGCTGATCCTCTTGCGAGCGTGAGCGTCGCGCACACTCCCGACGACGTCATAGGTTGCCTCAACACCGCGCTGACATTACCGTCTGACTATTTCCCCGATGTCCAGCTCGCGCTTATCTGACGTCGAGCAAGGCCTTCTTCGGCGCATCGCATTTACAACGCGCAATGTCCGCGAGGATATCGAGGAAGGAACCCTCGTCTCAATGGTCCATCTGTGCAGGTTGTGCTCGGCCCCAATAGATTCGAAATACTATTACTGTTTTCGTTGTAAACAGGCCACCACATACAGATCTATCGTCGAAGGGGTTGTTCCACTCGCATTCGCACCGAAAAACGAACAATTTTACCGAGATCTCTTCAATTACAAAAGGCAACCTACAAACCAAACACAAGCTTTTCAACGCCTGGCGATCCTTACATTCTTCGGCTCACGTCACATTCCCTGCCTCGAGTACGTCTATGGTCCGATCGACGCGCTGGGAATAATTCCTTCCACCCAGGGACGGTCAAAAGAGCTATTGCGGATGCTCGCAAACACTCTCTATCGCGGGCTCCCTCAACTCGACATTCAGTATGTCGGATCCGATACCGGGAAGAGAAGACAACCTGCAATCGGAGATTTTCAAGTGCGGTCGGACATCCGGGGGCAGAGAATTCTTCTTTTCGACGACTCGTGGGTCAGCGGAGCCGCAGTCTTCTCTGCCGCAAGTGACCTTCATGCCGCAGGAGCTGCATACGTGGTCGCCGTCGTCTTAGGGAGAGTCCTAGACCCCACGTGGGGACCAAACCAGGTCTACTTTAAGGAATGGCAGAAATCAGGCATCTCGCATACTTACAACCCAAACGTTTGTCCGGTGACGAAACGTCCGATATGCCCAATTGGACGGCTTTAACCAGCTGGTTGGCTTTAAGTGGCCACGCAGCACTTGCGAAGTCAGAGGTCCAATCCGACCAAGGGTGAGAATGTTGGAGTTTTGACACTCAATAGATCTGCATCTTAAGACGTCGGAATTTCACCTGTCCATGAATCAGGTGTCTCATCTGGCCAAATCCATTTTACTGTCAAGCTTCGATCAAAACCACTGGTTGCGCTGCGGCTATATATAAAAGACTTCTGAGAAAATCCATCAATCGATGTTGGGAATTCCGATGCCATGAGATCGTCCTTCTGTTTCATGCTGATGCCCACATGATCCATCCGCTCTCCCGACAAGTTCTTAAGGGCATACATAGATCCGCTTTGATACTCGATACGCCAAGGTGGCTTCTTTTTCGTTTTCCTCTCCTCATCTCGCTGCGCAAACTCGGCAATCTTCTCAGTCGCATCGGCTGAACGTGTCGCCGCCAACGAGGCATTTTCTGCAGCTCCTAAAGCTCGATTTTCAGACTCCTTTGCCTCCTTTCGCGCCTTTCGAGCTTCCCACGCTTGCCAAGCACTAAAGGCAGCAGCGATGATCGCCGTCCCAGTTCCGATCCATGTCTCTGCGCTCACATATTAGATGATATGTCCGTTTGAAAACGTGCTGCAATAAAATGCGCAAGGACTGAAAAGTATCATTTAACTTTGTAGTGGTCATTTTTTGGAACTAACAATGTGTGAAGATAACTTTCTTGTCAGTCTCATGAGTGAAGATGGTTCCCTTGCCAGGGTAAGGAGCGAAGGTGTTTTTCTTGGCAGATTCCGCTGCCTCGCAGACAATCCCCGCAAAACCACGGCCGTCGTCGAACTGCATGGCGGACTCTGAGGCCCTTTACCCCCGCACCGCCTCGATGAGCTTGAGGATCATCTGCGGGCCGCCCGAGTGGAGGCCGTCGTGGTGGAACGTGTCGGAAACCAGCGTGTGGAAGCCGGCAAGGCGCGCCGTCTCCATCGAGATCGAGTAGGGCACGAACATGTCCCGTTTGTATACCCAGGCGGCCGCGGGAACCCTTCGCGCAGCGGTTGCGTCGTGTCCCGCGGCGGCCTCCTGCGCCGCAGAGCCCCCGCGCCCGGCTCGAACCCCGCGCTCCGCGGCAGCCCCGTTCGCCGCGAGGGCCTCGGCGTCGTAGAGGCGACGCAGCGAGGGGTCGGCGGCCAGGGCGTCGGCCGCGTCGGCGATGGGCGCGAGCGCCGGATCTTCGCGCATCTGCCACGGATACATGTGCTCGCCGGTGAAGCGGAAGCCGCGGCCCTCGGCCTCTAGCTCCGATTCGGCTGCGGCCCCGGCGGCGACGTCGGGCAGGCGAAATTGCGGGAACTCGCCGCGGATGCGGTCGGCGCTCCATGCCGTGGCGCCGGTGGAGGCCTGGGCGTAGATCGCCTCGTGCATCACGCCGTACAGCGGCGCGGGCGCGAGCGAGACCTGCGCCCCTATCCGATCGAGAAACTGCGGGCGCAGCCGACGCGCTCCCCGCACGGTCCAAAACGGGTCTTCGAGCAGGAAATGCAGCTGCTCCAGCCCGTAGGAGCGGCCGAGGCAGATGCCAATCTGGCGGAATCGGCCGGGTGTGAGCCGCTCGCCGGTCGGCAGGCGCTCCTCGACGTCGGCCAGGTGCTTGGCCACGCTCCACGCGACCGGCTCGTCGCCGGGATACCGGGCGAAAAACTCGCGGTTGCGCACGTCGGTTTGGGCGTAGGTCAGCCGGTAGACGTCGTCGGCATGCCCTTCAACCGACGGAAGCCCGGCGGTGATGAAAGCTTCGGACAGGCCTTGCGGCGCTTGGGAAAGGCAGGCGGTGACGACGAAGCCTCCGAAGCTCTGGCCGAGCACCGACCAGGGTTCGCCCCCGAAGGCGAGGCGGAGGTCCTCGGCGTCGGCGGCTATGGAATCCTGGCGGAAACAGGAAATGAAGGCGGCTTGCACGGGGGTCGGCCCGACGGCGGAAACGGCCTGCGCCTCGATGGGATGGGAGCGGCCGGTGCCTCGCTCGTCGAGCAGGACCACGCGGTAGTGGTTGAGCGCGGTGTCGAGCCACGAACCGATCGGCGCCATTCTGGGGCCGCCGAATCCCGGCCCTCCCTGAAAATAGACGAGCCGCGGCAGTTTCTCGTTGCCGTGCCTCACGTATTCGCGTGCGAAGAGCTCGATCTTCTCCGGGATTGCCGCCGTTTCGTCCGCTGCAAAACGGGACAAGGCCCCGAAGCGATCGAGCGGAACCGAAAGCGAGTGCTCGATCATTGTGTGCCCCGGCAGGCTGAACGTCGCGTCGTACATGGCCCGAGTCTAATCCGCCCGCCTGTGAACATCGCGTCATTTCGTCTGAAAACGGACGGCTTAAACGGCAAGCGTTTTCGGGGGAACAGGGCCAAACGTGTCGATGTGACAACACTGGAACACCAGGACCGTTGAAAAGCTGAGCGCACCGCACGGCAAAGGTTTGCGCACCGGCGATCATCGAAGACGCGCAGGCAGCAGCCGGGGCGATGTCGGCAACCGACGAGACTACGCCGGCAATCCGGAGCGAATAGCCTCGCGATGCGGTTCGCCGCACAAGGCATTATCATAGAGGCGTTTGTTTTCCGACGTCGCAGTGCGGGTTGTCCCAAGAAAGCGCGGGCGTGCCAAAGAGCGGTGCAGGCGTCCTGAATGAAGGCGGTTCCTATGGCAATGCCGAGTCCCAGCTACACCGTTACCCTTCGCGTGAGCGTTCCCGCCCACCCGCGGGCCACGCAGCACCTCGTCGAGGCGGTCGCGGACGCCGGAGGCCTCGTGACCGGAATCGACACGGTCGAGTCGCTGGAGAAGCATCTGATCGTCTCGGTCACCTGCGACTGCGTCAACACCGCCCACGTCCAGGAGGTTCGGGGCAACATCGAGATGATGGTCGGAACCGTCGTCGAAGAGGTCTCCGACGCCACAATGCAGGCGCACATCGGCGGCAAGATTTCGGTGGAGCTGAAGAATCCCCTTCGCACCCGGCAGGACCTCGCCCGCGTCTACACGCCCGGCGTCGCGCGCGTGTGCAAGGCGATCCACAAGAACACGGCCGAGGCGCGGCGCCTGACCGTCAAGGGAAACGCCGTCGCGGTGGTCACTGACGGAACCGCCGTCCTCGGCCTCGGCGACATCGGCCCCGAGGCGGCCCTGCCGGTCATGGAGGGCAAGGCGGCCCTGTTCAAGCGATTCGGCGACGTCGACGCGTGGCCCGTGTGCCTCGACACCAAGGACACCGAGGAGATCATCTCCATCGTCAAGGCCATCGCCCCGGTCTACGGCGGGATCAACCTGGAAGACATCTCGGCGCCCCGATGCTTCGAAATCGAGGAGCGCCTGCGCGAAGAGCTCGACATCCCGGTGTTCCACGACGATCAGCACGGAACCGCGATCGTCACCCTCTCGGCGCTCATCAACGCCCTCAAGCTCGTCGGCAAGCGCATCGAAGACGCACGGATCGTCGTCTCCGGCGTCGGCGCCGCCGGCTCGGCGATCATCCGCCTCCTCATGCTCCACGGGGCGACCGACGTCATCGGCTGCGGCCGCAACGGCGCCCTCGGCCCCTTCCGCGAAGAGGCCAACCCCCACCGCAATTGGCTGGCGCAGAACACCAACCCCCGCGGCTTCGAAGGATCGCTCAAGGAGGCGCTCGTCGGCGCGGACGTGCTCATCGGCGTCTCCTCCGGCAACATCCTCACCGGAGACGACATCGCCACGATGGCCGACGACGCGATCGTCTTCGCCATGGCCAACCCGACGCCGGAAGTCGACCCCATCGCCGCGGGCCGCCACGCCGCCATCGTCGCCACCGGCCGCTCCGACTTCCCGAACCAGATCAACAACGTCCTGGTCTTCCCCGGCCTCTTCCGGGGAATGCTCGACGCCGGCGCATCGAAGATCGACGACGAAATGCTCCGCCAGGCAGCCATCGCCGTGGCGGACGTCGTCAGCGATGAGGAACGCAGCGCCACCTACATCATCCCCGGAGTGTTCGACCCGCGCGTCGTCGACAAGGTCGCCGACGCCGTGGTCCGGTACGTCACGGGCAAGGAGCCGCGCCGCAAGAAGAAGTCCAAGCGGGACAAGGCGGGCAACGCCAAGTAGCGGCCTGCCTCCGGCCCCGGCTGGGCCGTTGCGGAGAATTCGCCGAGGCGTCTCGCCGCCCGGGCGCGAGGCGCGGCCGGGCCGAGCGCCTCCGCACAGTGGGTGCTTTAGCACATGGGTCTCGCACCCCCTTTCCCTCGTGAGTAAGGGACTGCTACCCTGACTCTACCTATCTTTACATCGCGCCGGAAACGGCACTCGGCATCACAGGGAGAGAAGTATGACATCTCGCCTCTCGCGCGTTCTTGCAGCGCTTCTTTTTACGCTGACAACGTTCTTGTCGGCGTGCTCCTCGGACTCGAAAGACGCGACGTCGTCGGACGGAGCATCGAACTCCTCGGGAGCGGAATCCGGGACCTGGCCTCGGAAAATCAAGCATGAAAAAGGGGAGCTGACGCTCAAAAGCAAACCGAAGAGAATCGTGTCGACGTCGGTGACCCTCACGGGGACCCTTCTGGCGATCGACGCTCCGGTCAAGGCCTCGGCCGCCACGACCCCGTCGAACATAACCGACGACAAAGGCTTCTTCTCCCAGTGGTCCTCCATCGCCAAGAAAAAAGGCGTCGACGTCCTCTACCCCAACCTCAAATTCGACAAAGAGGCCCTCATTGCGGCCAATCCCGACCTCGTGGTCATCGCGAGCTCGGGAGCGGACAGCGCCATCGACCATTACAAGGAGATAGCCGCCCAGTACCCGACGATCGTCGTCGACTATTCGAAGCAAACGTGGCAAGAGCTGTCGAAGCAACTCGGGGAGGCCACCGGTCAGGAGGCCAACGCCAAGAAAGCGACCGCGGACTTCGACAAATACGTCGCCGACGCCGCCAAAAAGATCAAGGCGCCCGAGGGCAACGCCGCTGTCGTTTCCTACAACGGCCCGGGCAAGGAGCAGGGCGTGGCCAAGAAAAGCGGGCCCCAAAGCAGGCTTTTGGAAAAGCTCGGCTTCAGGATCGTCGAAGCGCCCGCCGACCTCGAAGCGAGGAAAGACAAGCGCGGCGACTTTTCCTTTGTCACTCATGAGAACCTGACGAAAGCCGTCAATCCCCAGACCGTCTTCCTTCTGACGGGAGACCAGAAGACCGAGTCCTCCTTCCTGGCCGACCCGGTGGTCGCCAACATGCCGGCGGTCAAATCAAAGCAGGTCTACGGGCTCGGCCCCACGTCGTTCAGGATCGACTATTACTCCGGCAAGCAAATGATCGACGCCGTCGTCAAGCGACTCGGTGGCTGACGGGCGCGCCGTGGCCGAGGCCTTCGGGGCCGGCGGAGAACGCAAATCCGCCGTCGGCTCCGAAGGCGGGCCGAACCCGCCGGGCGCACGCGAATCCGACGGTCTCCGCGCAGGCAGGCCCCGCGGCCTCCGAGCCTTCGGCCTGCTGCCTTGGGCGGCGCTGTCGACCGGCCTGCTCGTCGCGCTTGCGGCCGCGAGCATCGCGACAGGCTCGCGGCTCGTGCCGCTGCCCGAGGTCTGGGACGCGCTTTTCGACTTCGATCCGAAGAACGACGCCCACTTGGTGGTGCGCGAACTGAGGCTTCCGCGCACATTCACGGCAATTATGGCCGGCGCATGCCTGGGCCTGGCCGGGGCGCTCGCGCAATCGCTGACGCGCAACCCCCTGGCCGAGCCGGGAACGCTCGGCATCAGCCAGGGCGCAGCCTCCGGGGTGATCGTCGGCCTGTTCTTCACGAGCGCTTCGCACGTGGCCGTCTACGTCTGGTTCGCTTTCATCGGCGCCGCGCTGACCGGGGCCCTGGTTCACAGGCTGGGGCGCGCCGAGACGGCCGGAACCAACCCGACGCGCCTCATCCTCGCGGGTGCCGCCCTGTCGATCGTGCTGTGGGCGCTCAACACGATTCTGCTCCTGGCCCAGCCCGCCTGGGTGCAGCAGATCTACAGGAATTGGGCGCTCGGATCGCTGGCGGGACGCGGCTGGGACAACCTTCCCGTCCTCATCGCCTGCCTGGCCGCGGGGGCGGCCGCCTCCTTCGCGCTGGCGCCGTCGCTCAATGCGGCGACGCTGGGCGCGGACATGTCGAAGGCGCTGGGCGTCAAGCCCCGAGCCACGTCGGCTTTGACGAACCTCGCGATCATCGTGCTCGCGGGAGGCGCGACGGCCGCTGCGGGCCCCGTCGTCTTCGTCGGGATGGCCTGCCCGCATGCGGCGCGGGCGCTGGCGGGAACGGACCACCGGCGCCTTCTCCCTTTCTCGGCGCTTCTCGGCGCAACGGCGACGCTGGCCTCGGACACGCTGGGGCGGATCGTCGTCTATCCAGGGGAAGTCGGGGTGGGTGCGATGACGAGCATCATCGGAGCGCCCTTCTTCGTCTGGCTCGTTCGGCGCGGCAAGGTGTTGGGCCTGTGAGCGGGAAAAGGGCGGACGTGAACGGAGAAGGGGCGGATCTGAGCGGGAAAGGGGCAGACGTGAGCGGGAAAGTCAGGCACGCGCTTATTTCGCGCGGAGGAAGGAAAGCCCGGGGCAAAATCAGGATCGCGGCGGGCCCCGTTCGCCTGG
>CAJPTB010000040.1 GCA_905373325.1 uncultured Ancrocorticia sp. | reverse complement strand
GGCGGGTGAAGGCGTACTGGGTGTCGGTGTCGACGTTCATCTTGATGACGCCGTTCTCGACGGCGAGGGCGATCTCGTCTGCGGTGGAGCCGGAGCCGCCGTGCATGACGAGGTCGAAGGGGCGGTTGTTCTTCCAGCCGACCTTCGCCGCAACCTCTTCCTGGATGGTGCCCAGGATCTCGGGGCGCAGCTTGACGTGGCCGGGCTTGTAGACGCCGTGGACGTTGCCGAAGGTCAGAGCCGTCAGGTAACGGCCGTTCTCGCCGAGGCCGAGAGCCTCGACCGTGGCGAGCGCGTCTTCGGTGGTGGTGTACAGCTTCTCGTTGATTTCGCCGACCACGCCGTCTTCTTCGCCGCCGACGACGCCGATCTCGATCTCGAGGATGGTGTTGGCGGCCTGCGACAGGGCGAGGAGCTCCTTGGCGATCTCGAGGTTCTCAGCCAACGGAACGGCCGAGCCGTCCCACATATGCGACTGGAAGAAGGGAAGGCGGCCGGCCTTGACTTCCTCGGCCTCGAGCTCGAGCAGGGGGCGTACCCACGAATCGATGTTCTGCTTGGCGCAGTGGTCGGTGTGGAGCGCGACGGTCACGGGGTAGTTCTTGGCGACTTCGCGCGCATATGCGGCGAGGGCGAGCGAACCGGCGACGCGGTCCTTGACAGTGGAGCCCGAGGCGTACTCGGCGCCGCCGACGGACACCTGGATGATGCCGTCGGACTGAGCTTCGGTGAATCCCTGCAGGGCCGCTGTGAGGGTCTGCGATGACGTCACGTTGATTGCCGGGTAGGCGAACTTGCCTTCCTTGGCGCGGTTGAGCATCTCTGCATAGACTTCAGGGGTTGCGATAGCCACGAATAATCTCCTTCGTGTTGTTGCTGACTACCCTCTTATTCTCTCACTTGACGGCAGGTACACAACACGCGAACGTCCCAAGATTCCCGCCCGCGACTGAGGCCACTGTCACGCTGAGACGGCGGTCACTGCTTCGGCAAGGCGGTCGGCACCCTCCAAGGCAGCCAACACCGCCTTCCAAGGCCACCGATACTGCCTCCCCAAGGCTGCCGTCGCTGCGAATCGCTCCCAGGAGACGTGCTCCAACACAACGGTGCTGCACTTCGGCCGCGCTTCAAAGCCGCGCGCTCCCTCACCGATGCTGCACGGACCACCAGTGCATGGCGATGGCGGCGGCGGCAGCCACGTTCATCGAGCGGGTGGAACCGTACTGTTCGATGCGCACGGCGAAGTCGCAGGCCGCGAGCAGCTCGGGCGAGATGCCGGAGGATTCCTGCCCGAACACGAGCAGGCACCGCTCGGGCAGCCGGGTCTCTTCGAGCGCAGCCGACCCCGGCGGATTGTCAACGGCAACCATCGCGTAGTCGTTTGCGCGTGCCCATTCGACGACGTCGCGCGCCTCCGGCCGATGGAAGACGTCCACGTACCTGTCGGTGACGAGCGCGCCCTTGCGGTTCCACCGCTTGCGCCCAACGATGTGCACGCCGGAGACGTTGAAGGCGTTGCCGGTGCGCACGATCGAGCCGATGTTGAGGTCGTGCGCCAGGTTCTCGATGGCGATCTGGAGGGCCGCCCGGCTGGGAGCGAGATCGGCCCGGATCGCCTCGACGCTCCAATAGCGGTACTTGTCGATCACGTTGCGCCGGTCGCCGTTTTCCAGCAGGACCGGGTCGAGGCGCGGATCGTCCGGCCACGGGCGAGGATGCGGCCCGACGCCGACGTCGCGCCGCGCGTTGCCCAGCGAGGGGTCCTCGGGCGGTCCGGAAAGCTGCGCGGGCTCGAAAGACCCGGCGGGGCTGCTCGCCGCCGCGGGCAGTTCCCGGACATCGCCTACCGCCTCGTCCGCCAGCTGCTTTGCCCCGACCGCTTTATCCGCCAATCGCTCCGCCCCGGCGGCAGAATCCGCTGCCGCCGCATCTGGCCTCTCGGCTGCGCCGAGGGGTTCGTCGACAGCCTCCGCGGGTTCGTCAGTCACGTCGGCTCCCCGTCACGCCGAGAAACTGATCCGCTGCCTTATCGCTGGCCCTTGCCTTCGCAGCGGAAGCAGCCGAAGCCGCGTTCGCCGCCTCACATCCGGGCTTCCGCCTCATGCCCTGGCTTCCAGACCAAGTCATACCTGGGCTTCCAGGCCGAGGTCTTCCAGTCCAAGCGCGGCCAGGTACGGAACGCCGCAGGCTTCGATCTTTTCCCCGGCGCCGGTGGCCCGGTCGACGACCACCGCCACAGCCAGCACGTTCGCCCCGGCCTCGCGCACGGCTTCGAGGGCTTGGATGGGCGAACCGCCGGTCGTGGACGTGTCCTCCAAGATCACGACGTTGCGCCCTTCGATGGACGGGCCTTCGATTCGCCGCTTTGTGCCGTGGTCTTTGGTTTCTTTGCGCACGACGAAGGCGTCGACGTCGAGTCCGCGGGAAGCCGCGGCATGCATGATGGCGGTGGCCACGGGGTCGGCTCCCATCGTCAGTCCGCCGACGGCGTCGGCCACGCCCGCGCCGAAACCCGCCTCCTCGAGCATGTCGAGCATGACATGCCCCACAAGCGGGCCGGCCTCATGGTGAAGCGTGGCGCGGCGCATGTCCACGTAATACGAGGACTTCTTGCCGGAGGCCAGCGTAAAGTCCCCGCGTTGGACGGCCAAAGAGCCGACCAGTTCAATGAGTCGCCTGCGAAGAGAATCGTTCACAGACTCAAGTGTAGTGGGTGTTATTCCTCGGCCTTGGAAAGACCCGGCCTCTTCCGATTCCACGGATCAAAAGGATCCGCAGCCTGAATTTTGTCACGCACAGATTTCCAGTTCAGCTCAGCATTTTCTTTGTTTATCGCGAAAAGGTACTCGACCGCCAATTCAAGACCCTTTGCGTGATTTTCAACGTCCCAGGATAGATCTCGAATTAAGTCACCAAATCTCCCCATAAACCGCGAAATCCAATCAGCGATCCCGGGGCACTCAACGGATGATGGCTTGTAAAGCGCGTTATGCGCATTTACAGAAGACGCAAGTTTTGACGCTCGACCTAATTGAGACACGATACTATCCTCTCCGCCAGATGCATATGTTCCCACAGTCATTTCACTGAGAATACTGTTGACCTGAGCTCTATTTACACTCAGCCTGTCATCAGGCTTCAAATTTTCTTGTTCAATAGGTTTGACATTAAGGTCGACACTAGAACGGTTCTTTTCCAGTTTTTCATAGCTACTTCTCAAATCAAGAATCATCATAAACTCAATTTCACGAAGATTGTTTTTAAGAATTTCACAAGACTTTTCAAAACTTTTCATGGCGTTGTCAAACTCATATTGCTCGCCATTTTCTATTGATTCCGCGACTTTGTTCGACGCACCTAACGCTATTTTAATAAAATCCAAGCCTCTCCCCCATATTGGAAAGGCTTAGGGTCTTTTCGAAGCCCTTCGCAACTTTTGCAAACGTTTCAAGCGCCAAAGAAAAGCTGAACGAAGAGTCTTCTGCTATACGACCAAACGTTGTGATTGCATCTGTGATCAACATAGTAAGTTTTGTTCTTGTTCCTTCAAACAAATTCCTTTCCGCCAACAATGCTCCGCAGCATAATCTAGGCATGTACGAAAGCATAATTATTGTGTTTCTAGGTTTGTCACAAACTTGTTTCTGAATGCCGTCAAAGTGGCACTAGTCATAGAGTCGATTCCATTCTCTATGCTATCAAGCGGTATCTTCATGATGTCTGCACTGTACATACTACATCCGCCAAGAACAGGATCAAGGAGCACTATTCCCGCAATCGATTTACAGTTTTCTACCTGTTCATTAATGCCGCCTGATTCCGGAAGAGAAAGTAGTGGTTTTAATGCAGCATCTATACGTCCGACAATCTCGCTAAATTCACTTACGTATTGTCGATCTGGATCATCGCCAACGCTTCCACCACTTCCCTGATAACCGGCAGTAGCTTTCCAAGCCTTTCCTCCATTTTTTCCCAGTCGCGTCGGGACGAGTTACGGTGATCTCAGTCCCCTCCGAAGTAATTAGAGAAAGTGCGATAAGTCTCACCAACCTGCGCAAACCGCCCGATCCATTTGCCTTTATGTACTTCATTGCGCATGTAAGCATCAATGGCTGCCTTTTTGAGCTCACCAATTATTTTTCAAGTATCACGTTTTAAGCCTTTCATAGAGGTATGAATTTTAAAACAGAACTGTCCCATTCCTCAGCTCTTGAACAATTCGTTTACCATCTGGAGATATCCGGTTTATGCTCTGGTTAGCGTCAAGTCAGTCTGGCTCTATCGCCATTGATTTTCTTTAGAAACTAATCCTTCTTTTAGACACATTGTGCGGCCTTCGGGGGCCGGGAAGGAGATGACGCGTCTATGGCACCTGGGAGTTATTCGGAGAAGTTTCGCTGTCAGGCGGTCGAGTTGTAGAAGGGCCACCGGATGGGTCGTTCCGGTTCATTGCGGCCAATCTGAGGTTACGCCGCGTGAAACGCTGCGGACATGGCTGGGCTTGTACGGCACAAGACTGAAAACTGGCCGATGGGTTTCGGCGGGAATCAGCGCGATCGATCGTAGAGCTCGACAACGGGGCTGTGAAACGTCGTAACAGACGATTGCTTGCGCGGCAAGCTGAGAACGTCAAACCGGCTGCAAAGCGTGACATTCTTCGTCAACCGCCTTCATGTTTTGCCAGACAGGTGCCCGTGCTCCTATTTCGTTGCTGATAACGAAGTTGCCTTTCCGGCGGGGTGCTTATGCGACAATGCCGGGTGTCGATCTCTCCTCGATTACGCATAGGAAAGGCATCCTGCCGGAGATGCACGTGCAGCGACGCGAGGCTGCGGTCGCCGAGGGAGCCCGGGCGGCCTGCGCCGACGATACGTGAAAGGCTGCCCGTGCCATATCAGCCGTGTCGGGCAACGGAGCCGGTCGGCGAGCCCGGCCGGAAGCGCACGGCCCGTGCACTCTACGCGGATCGCGGTTGTCGTCGACGCCGACGAGCCCAGTGAGGTCCGAGGAACATTGGCTGACCAGGCATCCAACAAGACTCAGAAGCAACTTTACCACCGCTGCGCCGAATCAACGCCGCGTCGCGGACTTATTGCACACGAGTCTCGTCGCCGATGATTCATCGTCGTTATCCGGCTAAAGGTCATCGCTGCCGCAAGCCGACGCCTAGTCGGCTGACAGATCCACATGCGCACCGGTCTGGCAGCGGTGGGCTGACTAACGCCGCAGGCTGCCACGGATCCCTGACCAGCCCAGTCTTCGGCTTCAATCAGGGTTTCATCTACATGTCCCGCGAGGCGCGCCAATTTAGAGGAGCCATTCAATCCATAGGGTCAGTCAGCTTCTCAGCCGACAACGCTCTGACCTGATCGTTCAACATCACCCTTAAACACGAAGTCCAGCACGACAAAGCCTCATAGGCTACTCCCACCCAAGCCTACCGCTACACGCGTTGCTTGAATTGCCCGCCGCACTATCGCATACATTACTCGTTCTACGACTGCCAACCCCAACTATCTGCAAAAAACAACCGTTGCTATACCAGCAGTCTAACGTCACTCACAACACAGGACTAAGGCTCAAGGTTTGCATCAACGAGCCGGGCCAAGACCACACGCGACGGCGTCGACCACGCCAGCGCGGAAGCCCCCTTCTCGAGCATGACACGCCCGAGAAAAGCGGGGTCGCCTCATGATGAAGCGTGGTACGGCGCATGTCCACGTCGTACGAGGATTTCTTGCTGGAAGCAAGCGTAAAGCCCCCACGTTGAACGGCCAAAGAGCGACCAGTTCAATGAGTCGCCCGCGACGAGGATCGTCCACGGACTCAAGTGAGTGGGTGTCAATTCCCAGTCTCGGAAAGATTCACTCCGGGAACGAAGACCCACTCCCATTTACTACCCGAAGACCCACTCCCACATGTCGTTACCCCAGGGATCTTTCGGATCGCCTCCTTGGATTCTCTTGCGAAGGGGCTCCCATTCTCTCTTCACACTCTCACGGTCCTCAGAAAAGATCAGTTCAACTCCAAGATCAAGATCTTTTCCTGCGTTTTCGATATCCCATACAAGATTCTCTACCAACTTTACGTATCGCCGTTGAAGCTCCGATAGACTCCGTGAAACATGCCCATTACCTATATTTGTTGGTTTTTCAAGAACAGGATGAACATCAACTGCATTTGCGTCAGCTCGCGAAGAGCTTAACTTCGCAGTTACGCTATCCGACCTTCTAGAGGTTTCCGTACCCCGATACAGTGTATTAAGAATCACATCAACGGATGCCCTGTCTATTTGCAGCACATCCTTCTGAGGCGTCAGTTCGGGATCAAAATTATCATACGACAATTTTATATCGTAAGCCGATCTGTTACTGTCCATGGAACTATAGTTTGTAGTGAAACTAGCGTCCAAATCGTTCTCTATTGCCGTGACAGTTTTGTTAATATCCTCGAACGAGCTAAGAAAATCATTCATGGCGCCGTCAAATTTACCCTGCTCAGATTTCTCAATTTTCTCGTTGACTCCAGTAACCGCACCTAAAGCAAACTTAAGAGTTTTTGCAATAGTCACTGGTGCGTTGGTAGCATCCGCTACTATGCTGTAAGCTTCAATAGCTTGTTTTAAGATTTCCATTGGGACGCTCATATTTGGTGCAGTACCAGCAGATGCAATGACGTTAAACCGATCAGTTGTTTCTTTAATCACACGAAGAACCGTCGCCTTGGCCCCCTGGTACACCTTCGCCTCTGCCCAGAGAGCTCCACAACAAAGCCTCGGTATATAAGAGAGATTCTGAATGACTGCTTTAATGGGAAGTAGTCTCGTGTTGGCGAAAGCTGTCAGCATATCACTGTTCATAGCGCTGATTTTCCTTTCAACATTCTCCAATTGCCCCCCAATTAAACCGCCTGGCATGTGATTGCCTTGAGCTAGAGTCCCACCAGCGTCCATTGCCGACGTAAAAAGAACTTTGCTTGCAGAACTCTGAAAACCATTCGCCGCAGCAAGTATAGGTTCAATTTGAGGCAGTTTCGTCCAAGGATCAATTGCGGTATCGATCTTCCTGCGAATAGCGTCAAATTCTGATCTCCAATCGGCATGTAGACCCCTATGGTCACCTTCTCCGCCGTTATTCCCTTCTGCATCCGGAGCTGTGATTGAGCTATCCATTGATCCCCCAACATGGGTGTCAGGAGTTTTGCCCCTATATTTTCCTCCTTCTAGTTTGAAACCCTTCACGTCACGCATGTAGGCATCAATCGCTGCTTTCTTTAAATGCCCAATTGCAGTTGACACTTTACTGAAGTCTTCTTCGACTTTCTTGGTGATTTGAATTTCACTATTATCGTTTGGGTTTCCCATTATTTTAGTCTTTCTTTCTAGTTGGGACATATGTGTTACTTTCGACCGCTATATCGCGTGCCGACAGTAGGTTCGCAGCCTTCAGCCAGAGGCTGGGTAAAAATTGCGGAAAGACCGATTTACGACATGAAGTCCACTGGGGACGGAGCCGGACCGAACGCCGAAATGATTTGCTGACCACCGCGAAGCCCTCAGGCTGCCTCCACCCAGCCCAGGCAGGTCGAGTCTGCGTTGAGATCCACTATCAAGCTGACCTCCGAACCCGCTGGACTGGCCTGCCGCCGCATCCTAGACACCGCCTCCAGGCTGGCCGCCGTAACCGGGCTGCATTCCGCCGTTCTGGGGTCCGTACCCGGGCTGGCTGCCGAAGCCGGCAGCGGGCGGCGTGTTGAAGCCTCCAAAGTTGACTTGGGGCAGCTGCCTGTCGGCGCCGTCAATCTCGAAGTACTCGGCCTTCTGCAGGCTCATCATCGACGCAACGATCGAGGACGGGAACTTCTCCGCCTTCGTGTTGAGGTCGCGCACGTTCGAGTTGTAGAAACGGCGGCCTGCGGCGATGCGATCCTCGGTGTTGGTCAACTCCTGTTGGAGATTGAGGAAGCTCGTGTCGGCGCGCAGCGTCGGGTAGTTTTCGGCAACGGCAAAAAGCCGCGAAAGCGCGCCCGACAGAGCTGATTCGCTCTGCGACCTCTGAGCGAGCGACGCCGCCGGCGCCTCCGCCAGGCGACGGGCCTCGACCACGGCCTGCAGCGTCATCTGCTCGTGGGCCATATACCCGCGGACCGTCTCGACGAGGTTGGGAATGAGATCCCGACGCCTCTTGAGTTCGACGTCGATCTGTCGCCACGACTCCTGGACGAAGTTCCGCAGCTTGACGAACCCGTTGTACGTAACGATGTACCACAGAATCAGCAGGAGCAAGATCACTGCGACGGCAATGATAGCAACCTTCATCGTTCCCTCCCTTCCGTTTCAGCGACGATCCCCAAAGGGATCGACTACGAGACTTAGTTCTCACCGACGACGCGGGCCGCATTCCCGAGCTCCGCACCGCAAGTTTTAGTTTTCCCAGCCCCGCCGACGTCCGAGGCCTTCGCCTCAAGAGCCTTCAGAACCAGACCGGCTGACCGACCGGCCTTACGTTAAACAGGCTAGCACGAAAGACGAGGCAAGTTCTCACTGCATCCCGGATAGAGGGACAAGCGTCCAGCAACACGAGGTACGAACGATCAACAGTACGAATCAGGGAGGTACGCCACACCAGACTCCGAAAATGTGACACAAGAACTTCGCCGCCAACCGGCTACATGTACACAACGCGACAAGGCTGCCGCGACGGGCTATCGCGAAGGCTCTGCAGACAGGATGGTTCAGCCGATGCCAGCGTTCAACCGCGGCGGCCGGAACGCTCCGGACCCGCGACAGCGCGCACGAGGCTCCGGGGCGCGACCTTGAGGGCGCCCGCGAGCGCGCGGTACCTTCGCGACGGCGTGACGACCACTTTGCCGCGGCGCACGCCCTCGATGGCTTCGGCGGCCACCCGCTCGGCCGGGATGAAGGCGGATTCGGGCCACTGCCCGGGATCGACGTCGACCTTTTCGTGGAACTCTGTATGCACCAGGCCGGGGCAGACGACCGTCGCGTTGACGCCCGTGCCCCTCAAACTTGCCGCCAAGCCCTCGGTGAAGGTGCGCACCCAGGCCTTGTGCGCCGAGTAGGTTCCCTGCGCCGTCAGCGCGGCCATCGAGGCGATGTTGAGGATGCCTCCGCCGCCGCGGGCGACCATGCCGGGGATCGCCGCGTGGCACGTCATGAGGACGGCGCGCACCATGACGTTGAGCGCGTTGAGCTCGCGTTCGATGTCGCCGCCGACGAAGTCTTGGCCGAGCCCGAATCCCGCGTTGTTGACGAGCAGTCCCACGGGGCGTTCGTCGTCGATGAGGCGCTCGCACACGCGCAGGGTGCCCTCGGCCTGCGAGAGGTCGGCCGGCAGGACCTCTACCTCTACGTCGGCGACCTGCCTGATATGTTCGGCCACCTCTTCGAGTCGATCCGCACTTCTCGCCACGAGGATGAGGTTCATGCGCTCAGCCGCCAACTGCCACGCGATTTCACGACCAATTCCGGATGTCGCCCCGGTTATTAAAGCGGTAGCCATGCATTCAGCCTATCCCGAAGCTCAAGGCATGAGGCGGAACGTCGCGCGGCGCGCCTAGCGGGGGTCGCGAGGCGGAGCGTCGCGCGACGGGCCTAGTCAGCCTCGTCCTTTCTCATGCCGAGGGGCGACGGCGGCCGTCAGCTTCTCGAAAAGTGTCGGAGGCGAATGAGATGCTTAGTGGCATGGACGTTCTTTCGACTCGCGATTCGCTCATCGTGGCGGCGGCCGCGCTGGCGGCCGAGCATGCTGACGCGCTCACCGCCGAGGAATCGCGAATCGTCGACGGATGCGACGCGCCGAGCCCTTCGCGTTCCGACCTGGCCGAAATCCGAGAACTCATCCGGGCCGGCCGCGATCCCCTGGGAACGGCCTATTGCCGCGTCCACTCCGCGGAACTGCGGCGCCCGCTGGGGCAGACCTACACGTCGCGAGAGATCGTCGAAGCGATGACCGCTTGGGCTGCGGCCAACGGCTC
>CAJPTB010000039.1 GCA_905373325.1 uncultured Ancrocorticia sp. | reverse complement strand
GGCCCACACCTCCATTTCGCCGAAGCGCTGTCCGCCGAACTGGGCCTTGCCGCCAAGCGGCTGCTGGGTGACCATCGAGTACGGCCCCGTCGAACGGGCGTGGATCTTGTCGTCCACGAGGTGGTGCAGCTTGAGCATGTACATGTAGCCGACAGAGATCGGCTCGGGGAAAGGCTCGCCCGAGCGGCCGTCGAACAGCCTCGCCTTGCCTTCGGCGTTGACGAGGACCTCGCCGTCGCGGTTGGGCAGCGTCGAACCGAGGAGGCCCGAAAGCTCGTCGCCTCGGACGCCGTCGAACACGGGCGTCGCAACGTGCTGGCCCGGCTTGCCCTTGACCGTCGCCTCGGGAAGGCGCTTCGCCCACGCCTCGCCGGCTTCGCGAGCGGCGCTGGCGTCCCACCCTTGGCTGGCGATCCATCCCAGGTGCAGCTCGTAGACCTGGCCGAGGTTCATGCGGCCGGGCACGCCCAGCGGGTTGAGGATGATGTCGACGGGTGTGCCGTCCTCCATGAAAGGCATGTCCTCGACGGGGAGGATTCGCGAGATGACGCCCTTGTTTCCATGGCGTCCCGCCATCTTGTCGCCGATCGTGATCTTGCGGCGCTGGGCGATGTAGACGCGAACCGTCTCGTTGACGTCGGAGGCCAGCTCGTCGTTGTTGTCTTTCGTGAACTGGCGAACGCCGATGACGATTCCCGACTCTCCGTGCGGGACCCGCAGCGAGGTGTCGCGAACTTCTTTGGCCTTCTCGCCGAAGATCGCGCGAAGCAGACGCTCTTCGCTGGTCAGCTCGGTTTCGCCCTTGGGCGTGATCTTGCCGACGAGGATGTCCCCCGCCTGCACTTCCGCGCCAATCCGGATGACGCCGTGCTCGTCGAGGTGCGAAAGCATCTCGTCTGAGACGTTGGGGATGTCCCGGGTGATCTCCTCGGGCCCCAGCTTTGTGTCGCGCGCATCGACCTCGTGCTCCTCGATGTGGATCGAGGTGAGCAGATCGTCCTTGACGCAACGCTCGGAGAGAATGATCGCGTCCTCGTAGTTGAAGCCGTTCCACGTCATGAACGCGACGAGGAGGTTCTGGCCGAGGGCCAGCTCCCCGCCTTCGGTCGCCGGCCCGTCCGCGATGAGCGTCCCGGCCTCCAGCCTGTCCCCGGGGCTGACCACAACCTGCTGGTTGGTGCAGTTTCCGGGGTTGGAGCGGTCGAACTTCGTCAGCTTGTACGTCACATGGCGTCCGTTGTCCTGCTCGACGACGACGGAGTCGGCGTCGACCTCCAAAACGACTCCGGGCTCTTTGGCCACGGTGACGTCGCCGGCGTCGACCGCGGATCGCATCTCCATGCCCGTGCCCACGTACGGGGCGGAGGGCCGGATGAGCGGAACGGCCTGGCGCTGCATGTTGGCGCCCATGAGGGCTCGGTTGGCGTCGTCGTGCTCGAGGAAGGGGATCATGGCGGTTCCCACCGAACACATTTGCCGCGCCGAAACGTCCATGAAGTCGATCTCGTCCACTGGGACGAGCGCGGGCTCGCCTCCCGGCATCCGGCACAGCGCCTCTTCGTCGACGAAGCGGTTGTTCTCATCGAGCGGCACCTCGGCCTGGGCGATGACGGCCTTGTCCTCGTCGTCCGCTTGAAGGTAGACGATCTCGTCCGTGACGACGCCGTTGTTCACCACCCGGTAGGGCGTCTCGATAAAGCCGAAGGGGTTGATGCGCGCGAACGATGCGAGGGACCCGATGAGGCCGATGTTCGGGCCTTCGGGAGTCTCGATCGGGCACATGCGGCCGTAATGGGACGAGTGGACGTCGCGCACTTCCATGCCCGCGCGGTCGCGGGAGAGGCCGCCGGGGCCAAGGGCCGAGAGGCGACGCTTGTGGGTCAGGCCCGCGAGGGGGTTGTTCTGATCCATGAACTGCGAAAGCTGGGAAGTCCCGAAGAACTCCTTGATGGCCGCGACGATGGGCCGGATGTTGATGAGCGAGGACGGAGTGATGGCTTCCGCCTCCTGCGTCGTCATGCGCTCGCGAACCATGCGGTCCAAACGCGAAAGCCCGGTGCGAACCTGATTCTGGATGAGTTCGCCGACGGCGCGAATGCGGCGGTTGCCGAAGTGGTCGATGTCGTCCGTCTCGATTTCCACTTCGACGCCGCCCTCGCCGCACAGGACCTTTTCATGCCCGGCGTGAAGCGCCAAAAGATAGCGCAGCACGGCCGTGATGTCCGAGATGCCGAGCTGGCGCGACTCGTTGGCCGGGTCGAGGCCGAGTTTCTTGTTGAGCTTGAAGCGGCCGACCTTAGCAGTGTCGTAGCGCTTCGTGTTGAAGTAGAAGTTGTTGAGAAGCGCGCGCCCGGCCTCGGCCGTCGGCGGCTCGCCCGGCCGAAGCTTGCGGTACAGATCCGTCAAGGCCTCTTCCTGGGTGTGCACGGTGTCTTTCTCGAGCGTCTCGATGAGCGCGGGGAAGTCGCCGAAGATTTCGCGGATCTCCGACTCGCTCATGCCGAGGGCCTTGAGGAAGACCGTCACCGACTGCTTGCGTTTGCGGTCCACGCGCACTCCGACGGCGTCGCGCTTGTCGATCTCGAACTCGAGCCAAGCCCCGCGCGAGGGAATGATCTTGACGTTGAACACGTCTTTGTCGGAGGTTTTGTCGGCGAGCCGTTCATAGTACACGCCCGGCGAGCGCACAAGCTGGGAGACGACGACGCGCTCGGTGCCGTTGATGATGAACGTTCCGCGCTCGGTCATGAGCGGGAAGTCGCCGATGAACGTGGTCTGGCTTTTGATCTCGCCGGTCTCGTAGTTCTGGAATTCTGCTGTCACGTACAGAGGAGCGGCGTACGTCAGATCGCGCTCGCGACATTCGGCGATGGAGTACTTGGGATCCTCCAGATGCGGGGAGGAAAGCACGAGCCCCATGGTCTGGGCTGCGTTTTCAATGGGCGAAATCTCTTCGAAGATCTCCTCGAGGCCGGATTGGGAACCGGGGTTCCGCGAGGTCCACTGCTCGGAGCCGACGAGCCAACCGAAACTGTCGGTCTGCAGGCCCAGGAGATTCGGGAGTTGAAGAGGCTCGTGAATCTTGGCAAAGGAAACGCGGTCAACGACCGGCTTTCCATTGCGTGCGGAGAGCGAATAGGTGCGCGAAGCAGCCAAAGGGGTTCCTTCCCTGACGTTGGTAAGGCGGTCGCATCCGGGTATTTCCAATAGTTTCCAAGCTTTAAGGGCCTTCTGGACACACTGGTAGTTACACGAAGCAAATACCTACAATACACCAAATGGCAGGCGCGCGCCACAGCGCGCCCTGTGGAAGGCGTCACTGAACAACTGCGTTCGGAAAAACTGTCCCACACCCGAGCGCGATGTGCAAGTGCGACGCGGTCCAAGCGGCGATCGGGCTCTCGGCGATCGGATTCGCGGAGATCGGTCTCGCACCTCGTTCGTCCGAGAATCGGAGCGCCGTTTGCCGGGGGCCACCCGGCCCCCTCTTTGCGGCGCCGTTTGCGGGTCGATGTCGACGCGGCAGGCGAGGACCGACGTCGTCAGACTCTCGGGCAAAGAGCCGTTCACGAGCCAGTCAACGGAGTTTGACCGCCAATCGACGCCGCCCATAGATCAACCGACGCAGTTCGCTGGACAACGCCGCCGCCAACGGCAATTGAAGAAGCAGGGCGATTAAAATGACCTGAATCTGCTATTTAGGGGATTTTGACGATTAATCGTCATGAAAAGTTCCTGCGTGGATTATAAGCTCCACTTTTGATCGCCATAATTTGCAAAGAACTTTCATATCGAGGGCCTCTTCTTAATCTCTATAGACGGACAACAATGTTTGAGAACGTAAGATAGCCATATAAAGTCTTTACTTCCGAAAAACTGCGACACATCCGGCTGGTCCTCCACCTCCGCCCCCAAGGAAAAGCAACCAATAACGAGGCGGCCTAGGGCCCAAGTAACCTTGAGTCCTAGGCCGCCTTCAGGCCCAAGTCGCTTGGATGAGCTCCAAGCCAACCGCTTTAAGCCGCCCGCGTCACTTCACGGTGACGGACGCGCCGGCGCCCTCGAGCTGCTCCTTGGCCTTGTTCGCGGCCTCCTTGTCGACGCCCTCCAGGACGGCCTTGGGAGCCGAATCGACGAGGTCCTTGGCCTCCTTGAGGCCGAGGGAGGTGAGGGCGCGAACTTCCTTGATGACCGCAACCTTCTTGTCGCCGGCAGCCTCGAGAACGACGTCGAACGAGTCCTTCTCCTCTTCTGCGGCGGCGGCTTCTCCACCGGCGGCCGGGGCCGCGGCGACGGCGGCGACGGGAGCCGCGGCGGTGACGTCGAACTCCTCTTCGAACGCCTTGACGAAGTTGTTGAGCTCGACGAGGGTGAGCTCCTTGAATGCAGCGATGAGCTCTTCGATGGTGAGCTTAGCCATGATGGCCTTCCTTCCTGATGCCTGCTACGCGAGCAGATGTATCTGTTGATTGCGCGGCGCCCGGTCAGGCAGCCGCTTCTTCTTTCGCGCGCAGCGCGTCGATGGTGCGCACCGTCTTTGAGACGGGCGCCTGGAAAACGTATGCCGCCTGGAACAGAGCAGCCTTGAGCACGCCTGCGGCCTTGCTGAGGATAACCTCGCGAGACTCGAGATCGGCAAGCTTCTTGACGTCGTCCTCCGAGAGCAGGTTGCCCTCAAGGACTCCGCCCTTGACGAGGAGTGCCGGATTGTCCTTGGCGAAATCGCGAATGGCCTTGGCTGTGTCGGCGATTTCACCGGTGACGAAGGCGAATGCGGTGGGTCCGGTCAGAAGGTCGTCAAGGCCCTCGATCCCGGCTTCCCTGGCCGCAATTTTTGCCAGCGTGTTCTTGGCGACCTTGAACTGAGCGTTGGCGCCGATCGCGCGACGCAGCGTCTTGAGCTGCATCACGGTCAGGCCGCGGTATTCAGTGAGCAGCACGGCGTCCGAGCTCTCAAACTTCTCCTTGAGCTCGGCAATGGCTGCTGACTTGTCGGTCCGTGCCATAGGGCCTCCCTTCGGTCGTCTGCCGCAAGTGTCTGAACATGCAAAAACCCCGCGCAGGCGCACGGGGCTGGAAGGTCCTCGTTGTCTCACCTGCGCCGGCCTCTTGCGAGTTTCATCCCGTTTGGCGACGGGCAACCTGCGGTCTTTGGCGTCGCTTAGTTTATTGGAAACATTTCCGATGCGCAAACCGTATAGGCCTCGGCCGCGCGGCCGCTTGCGTTGACCGCATCCATACGGCTGCGCACCTCCCTGCCGCCCCCGCCACGGCCGATCGCCGCTCTTAGGCTCCTCTCGGCAGACTGCCGCGCCTTCGGCGAATCGCCACGCCCGCCCGGCCTCAGTCGATCGCCCTCTCGACCTTGTTGATGAGCATGTCGAGCGCAACGAGGTTGTGCCCTCCGTTGGGAACGATGATGTCCGCATTGCGCTTCGAGGGCTCCACATAGAGCTCGTGCATCGGCTTGACCGTCGTCAGGTACTGACGCTCCACGGATTCGAGCGTCCGCCCGCGTTCGACGACGTCGCGCTTGATGCGCCGGAGGATTCTCACGTCGGCGTCGGTGTCGACGAAGATTTTGATGTCGAGCAGTTCGCATATTTCGGGCGCGGCGTATATGAGGATTCCCTCGACCACGATGATCGGCGCGGGCTCGATCCGCCTGGTTCTATCTGACCGGTTGTAGCTGGAGTAGTCGTAAACCGGACACTCAACGGACTGCCCCGCGGCGAGTCGGCGAAGATGCTCGACCATCAGATCGTTGTCGAATGCGTCCGGGTGATCGTAGTTGAGCAGGCACCGTTCCTCGTAGGCGTTGTAGTAGTTGTCGTGGAAGACGACGGAGGACTTGCCGGGAAACCGCTCCACAAGCCTCCTCGTCAGGGTGGTTTTTCCGCTTCCCGTGCCTCCGGCAACGCCGACTGTCAGCGAGGCCATCACGCGTCCTTCCGTCCGTGTGCTCCCGATGTGCTTCGCAACTACGGTACGCGTCGGAGCCCCCGCACCCTAATCCCCGCCGACGCCGCACGCCGTTTTTCTCTCCCCCGCCGATTGGCCGATTGGCCCTCTGCCCCGCCGCAAACCGGCCTTCCTCCCGTCGTCGAATCGGCCTCTCCCCCGTCGTCGGCTCAAACTTGCGGGACCTTGGCCATTGCGACCCCGACGGCCATGAAGACGCACCCCGCGATAGCGAAAAGGAAGAGCCACTTCGATCGCTTTCCGTTGCACAGCACGGCCGCGAGCGCGCAGTGCAGGGCTACCGTGCTCATGGCGTACCTTCCGGAAACGACGTCGAAGTAACCGCTCGTCGTCATGATTTCGCGCACCTGCACGACCAGAGCCGTCACGAACGGCGATATGGCCGTACTCAAAATGAGGCCGCGCCTGTCCACCGCCTTCCACATGCAGACTACCGAAACGATCAGAAGGACGATGTAGAAAATGTAGAGAATGCCTGCCCACGCGAACGTCGCGCCGGATTTCAGGCCGGGCTGCAGGTAGAAATCGGTGCGCGGATCGGTCAGCCCGTAGGCGTCGATGAGGGTGGGAACCACGTAGTGCAGTGCGCTGTCTTTCAACTTGATCGTCGACAGCCCGTCGATTGCCGGAATGTATCCGGGGGGCGTGCGCACCCCCTGGAACTGGTTCCAGAACAGGTAGGGAACCGCCGCCGCTCCCACTGTCGCGCCGAAGATTCTGCTCAAGTCCTGCCTGTCGTCGGCCAGCAGGCCGAAGACTTTCGGCATAAAGCATGCGAGCAGCACGACGCCGGCGACGGCCAGCATAGCCCCCAGCGACACCACCCGGAATGAGGAGACGATGAAGGCCAGGAAGGCGGGGACCCCCCAGCCGAGCTTGTAGCGGGCGAATATTCGCGCGCCCGCCCAGACGGCTGCGTCGCCCGCGAGAAGTGTGATCGCGTCGTTGTGGACTATCGCGGACGACGCCGCGATGGCCGGCGTCGTCAAAGCCAGAAGCGCCCCGGAGAATGCGGCGAGGCGATTGACTCTCCACGCCCTGACGGCGAGAAAGAGGCCGGCGACGCCGAGGGCGACGAATCCCGCGGACACCAGCCTGGCTCCGGTCACGAAATCGACGCCTGTGAGCTCGGAGATCGTCTGGCCGCCGAGCCCCGCTGCGAAGAAATAGGTGGGCGGATGGAATGCGTTGTAGTTCTCGCCCTTAAACGGCCACGACGTCGCGGGCGCGCCCTTGTAGATCGATCCGCATTCGGGCGGCCTGACGTCGCGGATTCCGCCTTCCATTCCGCGGCAGGACCAGTCCTCCAGACTTTGCGCGGCCAGAGGCTCTCCCTGAATCGGGATGTGGCCGACCGCAACCTTGCGGGCGTAATCGATGTATGTCCATTCGTCGTACCGACTGATCTGCGTGCCCTCGCTGACCGCTACGAGGCTCCACCCGAACGATATGCAGATGAGCAGAAAGGCTAAGACGCCGTCCCGTCTGAAGAACGAGATCGCCCCATGCGCAGCTCGACGAGCGACGCCCTTCTCAGTCTCGCGGATCACGAGTCAAGGGTAGGCGATGAAGCGCCTGCGCACATCATCTTTTATCGAATCCCACAGAGTGCCGTCCATCGGCATATTCGACGAACGATTCCCGTCTTCCTGTTAGATCGCCATTTTCCTCACGGGGGTCGTGAACCCTGTTTCGGCATGGCCGGAAAGCTCTGCCCTGAAGCCTCAACGACAGAAGCGTCGTGCCTAGCGGATCGGGTTAGCCGGTTGCACCGTCGAGGCACTCGATAAACCTCTTCAGCGCAGGCGCTTGTAACTGCGGCTCGCTCCTGGGCATCGGAGCGGGCGGAGACCTACTCGGCAGGTTTTTCGCGAGGCGACTTCGGTTTGGGGATCGAAAGGAAGGCGACCGCAAAGAAAGCCAATGCGGCGTTAATGAGCGTGCTTCGCCCCTGCCGAGCCTCCTTGCAGGCCTCATGGATGGTCGGTGCCACCACGTCATCTTCAGGTCGCACGCTCGTGTTGGCCCCTTCTACATACTTTTTGATTTTCTGGGGACTCTCGACATCGAACCTCCCGGTCATCAGATAGAAATCGCCCAGGAAGTTCCAGCCAACCGAGTGGCATCCACGATAGCTGTTGTCGCTCCCGCCGGCTTGGATCGTGGGTGGGACGAAAAATAGCCATAGGAAGACGACGAAGGCCGTGAGCACCACGAGCGACCGAGTAATCAGGTATGTCGATCTAGACAATTCGGTTTCCTTTCACGTTGTGCTTATTGCCTGTACGCGGTTCGGCCTTCTTCGACCACGGATCGGTCCGATTGCTCCTGATGCCCTGGGCCATTTGGTCAAGTCTGGCCTTCGTATCGGTATCCTGCTCCGCGATGGCCTCGGCAGCAAGCTCGGGCAGGTCGAACTAGTTTGATTCCGTCCCTTGCCTGAAATCCGTTTCGTTTTTGTCGCCTAAGGCCGTGTCCCTTTCCCCTGTCATAAAAGCGGCATTCTCTCCTCCGGCAGCGGCCTTTTGCTCCGCGCCGCTAGACGTCTCACGGGTTCCTGCGCAGTTGCAAGACCTTCGCGGTTTGGGCACAGATAAGAACACGACGGCGAAAAAGATCGAGGCAACGATGATGACAATCCCACGCTCATGACGCGCCTCTCGACAGAGCCTCTGAATGTCCCTTCTGATCTCGTCATTGACCTCCATCTTGTACGAAAGCGCCCCGTCTACATACTCTTGAACTTTTTCGGTGCTCTCGACGTCGAACGAATCTGTTACTAGAGGGTCCAAGTCGTTATTGAAACTCCATCCGACGGCGTGGCACGAAGAGTACACATTGCCGCGCGCGCCTCCACTATCGATTAAAGGGGGCGTGAGGAAGAGATGGTGCACCGTAAAGAACGCCACAAGCGCCACAAGCGCTCTGATCCCTATGTAAATGCCCTTATACAATTTGGTTTCCTTTCACAGTCCCGACGAACGCGATGGCACAACATCGACACTCAATAGAGACCATCTCAGACACCTTGGTTCCTTCCAACATCGTTTTGAGAAACGAATCCATCGTTGCTCTTTAGCGCGCCCCATAAAATCACCAAGATCCCTTATACCCATAGAAGAAGCAGACAGAGTTGCATTTCATGAACGTCATAGCCGCTCCTCAGCGAAAAATCCTGACTTCTTGCGTGACTCAGTCTTTCCGTGTGCCAATCTTTCGATCGGCCAAGATCAAAATATCATCGACGAAACAGAGCTTCAAGACCAACTCAAGATTAGAGAAACCGTTCAGACTGTCTGCAACAAAGAGCAGGCGAAATGGGTTTCTAAAGACCAAACGATCTATGTTCTCTAAAAACTGAGCTCCCAAGGAACAGGCGAAGCGGGTTCCTGCCACCCTCGCTTGGCGTCGCCACGGCTACGCAGACCGTTGTTGACAGACGGCTTTGCGGCGCACGACGATTGAAAGGATGCATGCAGCGAATCGGGAAGGATAAAACATGAACGACGTCGATATCCCAGGAAGCGGAACCTTGGCGACACTGCCGGCCTTGGAGAACCTGGAACTGCTGGCGCCCCCGACGGCGGCCGCCCTTCAGGCGATCGAGGCGACCCACCCAAATCTGGCGGCAAAGGTCCGGGTGGCCGAGATCGACCCAGAGCTCGCCGACACCGAAACGATGACAGAGGCGTTCGGCATGGACCTGGCTTTATCCTCGAACTGCATCCTCGTCGCCGGGAAACGAGCCGGCGAAGAAAGAATCGCTGCGTGCGTCGTCCGCGCCACGACCAACGCCGACGTCAACCACACCGTGAAGAGGACCCTTGACGTGCGCAAAGCTTCCTTCTGGCCGCAGGAGCGGGCGGTGGAAGCTTCGGGGATGGAGTACGGAGGAATCACCCCGGTGGGAGTGCCGGGGTCGTGGCGCCTGCTCATCGACTCACGCTGCGCCGAAGGCTGGTCCTGCATCGGCTCGGGGCTGCGCCGCTCGAAGCTCTTTGTCCCCGATGGATTCCTCGCCGCA
>CAJPTB010000038.1 GCA_905373325.1 uncultured Ancrocorticia sp. | reverse complement strand
TGGACCGTATGCTTGCCCTCTTTCAGCTGGCTCAAGGACTGGAAGGCCTTGACGTTCTTGTCTTTCTTCGGGGCAATCGGACACGAAAGACGTCAAACGCTCAATGACCTCCGAACAGTTGACGGTCCTTGAGCCGACCACGTGCACGCCGTCGGTTGAGAAACCGACGGTCGCGGTGGAGAACGCCAAGGCCCATATTGGCGGTACGGTAAAGGTCAGCGGCAAAGGATGGTGCCACCCGCAGGAAAACCAGGGCGCCTCGAAAATCGCGGTCAAGATCGACGATGGAAAGTACAAGCGCGTCGATGTGCCCGCCGGCAGCGACGCGACGGTCTGGGCGATCGTGGAAAACGCCGACCCCAAGACCGGCGACTGGACGGCCGAGATCCCGCTGCCCGACGGGACTGACAAGAAAGCGGTTCGCGGAGGCAACGGCGGAAGCAATCCCGTGTTCCCCGAAGGCAAGCACCGTTTCACATTTATCACCGGAGACGCGGTCAAGCCGGGCGACGCGAAGCGGGAGGTCAAGTCCGACGAATTCGACGTCAGAGACTACAAGCCGAGCGGAATTCCAGATCCGGTCGAGGCGAACGAGGATCTTAAAGACGACAACAAACAGGGTATGACCGTTAAGCGCGGCAAGGACGGTCGGCTCGTCGTCACCATTCCGAAGGCCAAAGCCGAGGCAGGCAAAGGCAATAAAAAGGACGGCCGGAACGCCACGGACAAGAAGACCTGGGTCTTCCTCGATGTGTACGACGAGGAAGGAACGTCTCGCCACCCATGGGGTGCCAGGTGGTTTGAGACGGACAAGGACGGCAAGGTCCTCGATCTGCCCAAAGACGTGTCTCTTCCCAATGGCGCCTTGAAGATCACGGCGCAATCCGGCAAGCCCGGCGACGACTTCGGCGCTCTCCTGGGATGGACGACGTTCGAAGGCCCCAAGAAACCGGACAACCCGACCAATCCCCCCGGCGGCGGTGGGAACCAGCCTCCCAGCGGCGAGAACCGGCCGCCCAGCGGGAATCAGCCGCCGAGCAACGGCGGCAACCAACCCCCGGGCGGAAATCAAGGGAACGGCGGCGGACAGCAGGGCAGGACGGGCGGCTCCACGATCGTGAGGCGTTCGGTCCAATCGGGCACGCGTCAGTCGATCATACCCGGAAGGTATGTCATTCAAAGGGCAATCGCCGGTCAGCAGCCGCAGAAGCCGGCCCAGCCGTTCTTCCCGAAGCCCGACTTCTCGCCGCTTCCCCCTGTTCCAAACATCAAGGGCTTGACGCTCCAGAACGCCGGAAACATCGGAAAGCAGATGGAAGGCAAGATCTTGGTGCTTGCGCCAGCCGGACGTCAGCCGGGCGAATGGGTCTTCCTCTACCTCTACCCTCAGGGCAGCCCGCTCGGGTGGATGCAGATCGACAAAGAAGGAAAGATTCGAGTCGACACATCCACTCTTCCCGACGGCTCCTACAAGTTCGCGTTGATGGATTCCACCGGGGCGCTCATCGGATGGACCGACCTCGACGTCGGCAACGTCAAGAAGTCCCCAGCGCCGGCTCCGACGCCGACCAAGACCGACGGCCCGGCCCGCATCCCGCCGAAAACCGAAGGAGACGACAGTCAGCCGATATGGCCCTGGATACTAGGCGGAGCAGTCATTTCCGTGACGGTCGTCGCAACCTCCCTCATCGCCTCGCGACGTCAAAGCAAGTGAAAGCGAGGAGTAGTCATGATTGCTTCGCGCAAAGGCCTGAAAGCCACGTTTGCGATCCTCATGGGTTTCATGCTCGCCATGCTGGTCGATGCAGGCGCCCATGCCCTTCCGGACTCCCCGGGAACCGGAGCGTCCGTGTCCGCGAAGACGGCCCAGGCGGGGCAGCAGATTTCCTTCACGGCGACCGGTTTTCCGGCGGGCGCAACCGTTTACGTCCAGCTTGACGACGGTGCGACCCACTGGGACAGCAGCCTTCCGGGAAAGTCCATTCTGCATAAGAAAGTTCCCGCTTCTGGAAAAGTCTCGGGGTCCGTCGTCCTTCCCGCCAATGTCGCCCCTGGAGCGCATTGGCTGCGTTTCAACGCAACGGCAGCCGATCCGAACGGCGGGTCTCAACAGATCACCTGCCGGGGAGACTCCGATTTCACTGTGGTCGCCCCCCAAGGAGAAGGTGGAGGCGGCGGGCAGCCGGGCGGCAACGCCGGTGACAACCAAGGAAACGGCCAAGGCGCCGACCAGGGCAACGGCCAAGGCGGCAATCAAGGAAACGGCCAGGGCGGCAACAACGGCGGGGGTCAGCAGCAGCCCGGAGGCGGCCCTCAACAGCAGGGGCAGCCGGGCGCACAGCAGGGCGTTGCGGTTGACGCCCAAGGAAGACCCCTGCCGCCGGGAGCGACTCCCTCGGCAACTTCGACCGTGAAGATAGGGGGACAAATCATGACCATCGCCCCCGAAGCCGCCAGCCCGGTGCCGACCGAACGCCCGAAGAACACTGCAAAGAAGACGCCGGCCATGCCGCCGGCCGCTCCCAAGGTCGCGGCCGAGGAAGAGTCCGGCGGGCCCAACATGGGCGTAGTCGGCGGAATGGCTCTCGTTTTCGTCGGGCTGATCACCGCCACCCTCATCACGAATCGCGCAAAAGCCGTCGCGGCAGGCTCGTCGAGGGGCGGAGCCTCTGCTGGCTCAAGCCCTTACGATCCGGCTTTCGCTGCCGGCCCGTTGGCCTTCGACGGCTCCGACGCGGACGCCGCCGGCGCTTCGGGACTGGCCGGGGGCGCCGCACTGGCCGCGGACGGCTCAGCCGCTGTCGCCGATGACACTGACGCAGACGAGCCCGATTCCGTCTTAGACGGCTCGGCGCCTGACTGGCCGCCCCTTGCCCCAGACGGGGCGGAGCACGTCGCCGGTTCGAGCGCTGCCGCATTGGGCGGCCGGGACTCGGACGGCCAGGAGTGGCGCGACGTCGCCTCCTCGGGTGCGGATGGCGCGGTCGCCGACGGCGATCTGGCGGCCGACCCCGACTCCGATACGACCGCCGACTGGGAGAATTCCGCTTTCGACGGCGACACCGAAAATTCTGCGGACGACGACTCCTGAGGGCGACAGGCCCTGAGGGTGACAGGCCCTTCCTCGGCGCGGTAGCATATATAGGTTGCCTCGGCGAGGGAAAGCAAACGTGTCTTTCCGTTATCGACGCGGTGGGTGTGCCTTCGTGCACGGCCGTCGGAATCGAGGCCGCACGCGCTCGAAACTCTCGGGCGCCACACGAAAGGAGAACCACATGGCAGACAAAATCCAGGTCGATCGCCGCCAGTCCTTCGGAAAGGGCGCGTCCCGCCAGCTTCGCCGCCAGGGCCGCACGCCCGCCGTCGTCTACGGGCACGGCTCCGACCCCGTCCACATTTCCTTCGATTCGCACGAGATCTTCCTGGCCACCAAAGGGCAGGCCAACCCGATTCTCACGATTGCGCTGGAAGGCAAGGAACAGCTCGTTCTCGTCAAGGAGCTGCAGCGCAATCCTCTGACGCGCATCATCGAGCACCTCGATCTTCTGCGCGTCAAGCAGGGCGAAAAGGTCGACGTCGAAGTTCCCGTCGAAGTCACCGGAGAGTCCTTCTCCGGCACGATCCACACCGTTGAGCTCATGCACGTTCTGGTCAAAGCCCCGGCCACCGCGATTCCCGAGTCGATCGTCGTCGACGTCGAAGGCCGCAAGGACGGCGAGAACGTCACCGTCGCGGATTTGACCTTCCCCGCCGACGTCGAGGTCGAGACCGACCCCGAGTCGATCGTCGTGGTCATCGCGACTCCGTCTTCCTCCGCCGTGGAAGACGCTCCCGCCGCCGAGCAGGCTGCGGACGCGGAAGAAGCCTCGGCCGAATGATTGTCAAGCGTGTGGCGCCTTTCGGGGCGCCACACGCATTGGAGGCAAGGTGTTCGCAGCGGTCGGCCTGGGAAATCCCGGCGCACAGTACGCAGCCACGCGCCACAACGCGGGGCGCATGGTCATCGACGAGCTCGCGGCCCGCGCTCGCGGGAAGCTTTCGCGATTGAAGAACACGGGGGCGCTCGGCCTCGAGTGCCACGTCGGGCCCCCGCCTTCCCGCAGGGCCGTCCTGTTCGTTACGACCCGGTACATGAACGAATCCGGAGGCCCCGTCGCGGCGCTTCTCGGCTACTTCAAGATCGCTCCCCAGAATCTCATCGTCGTCCACGATGAGCTGGACCTTCCCTTCGGCACGATCCGCCTCAAGCGCGGCGGGGGAGAGGGAGGCCACAACGGCCTCAAATCGATCACTCAAGCCCTCGGGACGAAAGAGTACATTCGCTTGAGATTCGGGATCGGACGCCCGCCCGGGCGGCAGGACCCCGCCGATTTCGTCCTTTCGCCCTTCGCGTCTTCGCAGACTAAGGAGCTTCCGCTTCTCATATCGGAGGCGGCCGACGCCGTAGAAGACGCCATTTTCAGCGGCCTCGAGGCCGCCCAGCTCAGGCTTCACACGAGGTGACCGTGCTCAGCGCCCTCCTGCCAATCGTCGCAGCCGACCCCGCCATTTCCTCCGCTCTCGGCCAAAAGGGCAATTGCGGCCTAGCGACCCCCCGCGGCCTTGTCCCTCCCGTTCTCGCACTCATGGCAGGCGCGAGCGGCCCGGAGGATGCGCCCCGCCCCGGAGGGCCACACGGGCCGAAGGCCGCTCGCAGCCACACGGAGCCGCCGCTCGTCGTCGCCGTCACACCCACCGGCCGCGAGGCCGACGAACTGGTCGGCGCGCTTCGCGCCTATCTTCCCGAGGAAACGGTGGAGCTCTTTCCCGCTTGGGAAACGCTCCCGCACGAGAGGCTGTCGCCGCGTTCGGACACGGTGGCGCGTCGAATACTCGCCCAGCGCCGCCTCGCCCATCCCGAGGACTTTGCCCCCCTTCGCGTGCTCGTGATGCCCGTTCGCGCGCTTTTGCAGCCAATCGCGGAAGGTCTGGGCGAACTCAGGCCCGTGCGGGTCAGAACGGGCGACGCCGTCGATCTCGAATCCCTCGAACGCGCACTCGTCGATGCGGCATACTCCCGCGTCGATATGGTTGAAGGCCGAGGGCAGTTCGCCGTTCGCGGAGGCATCATCGACATCTTTCCGCCCACGGACCCCAGGCCCTCGCGCATCGAGCTTTTCGGCGACGACGTTGAAGAAATCCGCGTTTTCTCCGTCGCCGACCAGCGATCGCTCGAAGCGAGGGACGAAGTGTACGCGCCACCGTGCAGGGAAATCCTTCTGACCGCCGACGTCCGCGCCCGCGCCCGCGAGCTCGTCGCCGAGCTCCCCGGCGCCATCGACATGCTTGACAAGATCGCGGAGGGCATCGCCCCTGAGGGGATGGAGTCGCTCGCGCCCGTGCTCGTCGACATGGTTTCCGTGGCGGACACGATCCCGGAGGGGTCTAGGATCGTGGTCGTCGAGCCGGAGAGAGTCTCCCAACGCGCCGATTCCCTCATTGCGACCACGGAGGAGTTCCTTTCCGCTGCATGGAGCTCCGCGGCGGCGGGCGGAACCGTGCCCGTCGACGTCGACAGGGCCTCCTTCGCCGATCTCGACGAGACGCGGGAGGCGGCGGACAGGCGCGGGCTGGGATGGTGGACGCTCGCCGGCTTCCTCGACGGTCGCGGCCGCTCCCAGGCCGACGCCGCCGAACCGAAGAAATTCATGGGGAAAGTCGATGAGGCGATCGCCGACGTCGCTGAGAAGGCCCGGGGGCGGTGGCGTTTGGCGCTCGCCGTCGAAGGGGCGGGTCTGGGCCGCCGCATGTGCGAACAGCTCGAGGAGGCTGGAGTCCCCGCGACATTCACGGAAAACCTCGCCGAGCTCGAACCCGGCGTGTGCCACGTGACCGCGGCGCCCATCGCCTCGGGCTTCACGATGAAAGGCCAGCGCCTGGCGCTCTATGCCGCTGCGGACATCACGGGCAGGGGCGGCTCGTCGACGCGCGACATGCGCAGGATGCCCGCGCGTCGGAAGAACGCCGTCGACCTCCAGGCGCTCAAACCCGGAGACTATGTGGTCCACGAACACCACGGCGTGGGCCGGTTCGTCAAAATGGCCAAACGCTCCATCGGGGCGGGCCGCGAGACCCAACGCGAGTACCTCGTCCTCGAATACGCCTCGACGCGCCGCGGCGCCCCGCCCGATCAGCTCTGGGTCCCCACGGACTCCCTTGATCAGGTCTCGCGGTACGCCGGGGGCGAGGCCCCCTCCCTCAACAAAATGGGAGGAAGCGACTGGGCCAAAACCAAGGCCAGCGCGCGGGCGGCGACCAAGCAGATCGCCCAGGAACTCGTGCGACTCTACGCCGCGAGGCAGGCCGCCAAGGGATTCCAGTTCTCTCCCGACACCCCGTGGCAGCGCGAGCTCGAAGATTCCTTCGCCTACGTCGAAACGCCCGACCAGCTCCAAACCATCGACGAAGTCAAGGCTGACATGGAAAAGCCGACGCCGATGGACCGGCTCATATCCGGCGACGTCGGCTACGGAAAAACCGAGATCGCCCTGCGCGCGGCTTTCAAGGCGGTGCAAGACGGCAAGCAGGCGGCCGTCCTCGTGCCCACCACGCTGCTCGTCTCCCAGCATTACGAGACCTTCCGCGAGAGGTACTCGGGCTTCCCCGTGCGTCTGGCCCAGCTTTCGCGTTTCCAGTCCGAACGCGAGGCCGCCGAGACCGTCAAGGGACTCGCCGACGGGAAGGTCGACGTCGTCATCGGCACCCACCGGCTTCTCACCGGAAACGTGCGATTCAAGAACCTCGGGCTCGTGGTGGTCGACGAGGAGCAGCGTTTCGGGGTCGAGCACAAGGAGACCCTCAAACAGCTCTATCCCGACGTCGACGTCCTCTCGATGTCCGCCACGCCCATCCCGCGCACGCTCGAGATGGCTGTGACGGGCGTGCGCGAGATGTCCACGCTCGCCACTCCCCCCGAGGAGCGCCACCCGGTCCTCACATACGTGGGCCCCAAGGACAACAAGCAGGTGTTGGCTGCGATACGCCGCGAGCTGCTGCGCGACGGGCAGGTTTTCTACGTCCACAATCGCACGGGCGACATGGCGAGGGTGGCTGCGCAGATCGGCGAGCTCGTGCCCGAGGCCCGGGTCGGCGTGGCCCACGGGAAAATGAGCGAACACCAGCTCGAACTGGTCATCCAGGCCTTCTGGGACAAGGAAATCGACATCCTCGTCTGCACGACGATCGTCGAGACCGGGCTGGACATCTCCAACGCGAACACGCTCATCGTCGAGGACGCCGAACGCTTCGGGCTCTCCCAGCTCCACCAGCTGCGCGGGCGCGTGGGCCGCGGGCGCGAGCGGGCCTACGCCTACTTCCTATACAACCCGGACAAGGCGATGACCGAAACGGCGCTTGAGCGTCTGCGCACCATCGCGGCCAACGCCGAGCTGGGCTCGGGCATCCAGGTGGCGATGCGCGATCTGGAGATCCGCGGCGCCGGCAACATGCTCGGCGGCGAGCAATCCGGCCACATCGCGGGAGTCGGATTCGACCTGTATGTGCGGATGGTCGCCGACGCGGTGGCGAGAATGCGCGGGGAGGCCCCCGAGGACGAAGACGCCGACGTCGACGTCCGGATCGAACTTCCGGTGGACGCCTATCTTCCCGAGGACTATGTTTCCTCTGAGCGGCTGCGCCTGGAGATTTACACGAAGATAGCGGAGGCCGGTTCCGAGGGCGAACGCGAGGCCGTCCGCGCGGAGATGATCGACCGCTACGGCAAGATCCCGCCCCAGGCCGAGCGCCTTTTCCGCATTGCGGGGCTGCGCGAGATGTGCAAGGAAGCGGGCCTGGCCGAGGTGACGATGATGGGAAGGAACATTCGCCTGGCGCCGGTCAATCTGCCCGATTCGCGGCAGGCTCGGCTCAAGCGGCTCTACCCGGGCGCGATTCTCAAACCGGCTGTGCGCGTGGCGCTCGTGCCCGCGCCGGGGGATTCGAAGCGGATGGGCGAATCCTCGGCCGTCGAAGGCGACGACCTCCTCGACTGGGTGGGAATGCTCGTTCATTCCGTGTTCGTCGCGACCCTCGGATCTTCCGGGTAACATGTAGTCCACAATCGAGGGAAGGATCCGATGAAGACCAAGCTGGCCGCAAAGGCGTTCGCCGCCGTCGCTTTAGCATGCACGGCTCTCGCCGGATGCACGAAGCCTGGAACCGCCGCCACCGTCAACGGCCGCCCGGTTTCGGAGCAGAGCGTCGACGAACTCGCGCAGCAGCTGAAGGAAAACGGACTGGACAAGTCGCTGACGGCCTCGGGGGTCGACATCTCCAGCCGCTTCCGGCTTCTCGAGTTCAGGGTCACGATCACGGCTGTCGGCCCGGCCGTCGACAAAGCGAGCGAGAAGCTCGACGCCTCCCAGAAGGACCAGATCCTGCAACAGTGCAAGAAGGGCCTGAACGCGTCGTCTGACCTTCCGTCCGACGTCCAAAGGTACTGCTTGGCCCGAGCCTTGACTTCGGGGCGGCCTGCGTTCCAGAAGGAAATCAGCGGCATACTGGCCGACATGAAGGTCGAGTACAGCAAACGATACGGGGTTGCAGACAAACAGAAGGGCCTCGAGCTTCCCGAGTATCTGACCCTTCGACGCCGATAGGCCGCTTTTTTGCGCGCCGAAGCCGTCGAATGCCGGCTTGAACTCGTCGAACGACGACGTCGGGGTGCGGCTTTAGTCCCGAGGTCCCATTCGTCTCTTCGCTGCTCGGCGTCGGTGATCAAAATGAGAGATGAGTAACTGGCCTCGGCTGCCACCGCGCCCGGTTCTGCGGGAGAATAGAAAAAGGGTAATTCCCAGCCGAGACGGCTCGCATCGCCGTCGCGCACACTACAGTTAGGAGTGGCTGTGGCCATCATTGTTGATCTTTACTCCCGCGAGATCCTTGACTCCCGCGGAAATCCCACCGTCGAGGTCGAGGTTGAGCTCGAGGACGGCACCCGCGCCCGGGCCGGCGTGCCCTCCGGCGCGTCCACCGGCGCATTCGAGGCCGTCGAGCGCCGCGACGGCGACGCCGCCCGCTACCTGGGCAAGGGAGTTGAGGGCGCGGTAGCGGCCGTCAACGAGGACATTCGCCCCGAGATCGCCGAATCCTTCGACGCCGAGGACCAGCGCGGAATCGACAGCTTCCTCATCGCCCTCGACGGCACGCCCAACAAGGCCAAGTTCGGCGCCAACGCCATCCTCGGCGTGTCCATCGCCGTGGCCAAGGCCGCCGCCAAGTCCGCCGGCCTGCCGCTTTACCAGTACCTCGGCGGCCCGAACGCCCACGTCCTGCCCGTCCCCATGATGAACATCCTCAACGGCGGCTCCCATGCGGATTCGAACGTCGACATCCAGGAGTTCATGATCGCCCCCTACGGCGCCGACTCGTTCAAGGAGTCCCTGCGCTGGGGGTCTGAGGTCTACCACTCGCTCAAGTCCGTGCTCAAGGAGCGCGGCCTCGCCACCGGCCTCGGCGACGAGGGCGGCTTCGCCCCCAACCTCGAGTCGAACGCCGCCGCGCTCGACCTCATCTGCGAGGCCATTGAGAAGGCCGGCTTCAAGCCCGGCGCCGAGGTGGGCCTCGCCCTTGACGTCGCCTCCACGGAGTTCTTCGCCGACGGCAAGTACACCTTCGAGGGCGGGGTCAAAGACACCGACTTCATGGTGGACTACTACAAGAAGCTCGTCGCCGAGTACCCGCTCGTCTCCATCGAAGACCCGCTCTCCGAGGACGAGTGGGACGCGTGGAAGGCCCTGACCGACGTCCTCGGCGACAAAGTCCAGCTCGTCGGCGACGATTTCTTCGTCACCAACCCCGAGCGCCTCGCCAAGGGCATCGACCTCGGCGCGGCCAACGCCCTCCTCGTGAAGGTCAACCAGATCGGAACGATCTCCGAGACCCTCGAGGCGGTCGAGCTGGCCCATCGCAACGGCTACCGCACGATGACCTCCCACCGTTCCGGCGAGACCGAGGACACCACGATCGCCGACCTTCAGATCCCCCAGCCGGGCGCGGCGCTTCTGCTCGGCCAGGCCGAAGG
>CAJPTB010000037.1 GCA_905373325.1 uncultured Ancrocorticia sp. | reverse complement strand
TAATCGACGGCTATGACTATCCCATTACCGGCTTCACCATCACCTCCCGCAAAAAAGACTCGGGCGGCCCAGCCACCGGACCAACCGCCCGCCAATCAACGACGAGCACAGCCACGCCAACCAGCCGCCACGGCGCCCACGCAGGTTCGTCGCCGTGGGTGTGGACCGGCGTCGGCTGCACAACGCTGGCCGCACTGACCCTCGGAGGACTCACAGCCTTCCGGTCCACACGCAAAAAGAAACAACACACCACACAAGCCACAAACAGCTCGAGGCCGGAGACCGTCTCAGCGGGACCGTCCGGCAGCCCCAACTGGCCAAGGTGACAACGCGACCGACGCCGACGGCCATCCATCCGCCTTTTTAGCCGATGCGTACTTTCTAGCGAGTACCGACTAGGCGTTGTCCGGCACTAAGTGATTCAGTTCAAAACCATCCACTCTCGGCAGCCATGTCCGCTTTAGCACATTATTAACGGCTGTTAAAGTTAACGATAAGTTCGACGGAAGACGGGAACTCGGCTGCCTTCATGCCTTTCCTAGACGAGCGTCACGGATCGCTGGCCGCCCAGGCACCAGATGCCCATCCGTTCTCGGCCTATTCCCGGCCTCCATGGGTAGACGGAATCTAATACACTGGACGAGACGAGACAGCGGGATCGGCTCAGGAGCTCGCATCCCCTGGGAGGATTAGAAATGAATTCTGCGTCCCTGACAAGGTCATCAGATCTAAAACGAGTGAAAATTTTTAGTGTATTGACGTTAACCGTTCTCATTGCTCTAAGTGCTTGTAAAGTCAATTCGTCTTTCGAATTTAGATCTGATGGTTCCATGCATTCGGAAATGGTGTTCGAAGACAGCAATGATTCAATGAAGCAACTAAAAGGAAATTGCGATCAGCTTAAAAGATACTTAGGTCCTTTAGGAAAGTTTATGGTTGATGCGACAGCTACAGATGTCACTCGCCCAGGAGGGCATTTAACATGTAAGCTAACGTCAAACACGCCTTTTGACAATGTAAAACTAGTAAAAAATGGCAATTTGTATACAGTGAAACTGGAAAAGCCCTTAGAAACAGGAGGGGACGATGACGAGGAAGTGGAGATAACTTTCAAGTTCATAATGCCAGGAAAAATTATTCATGCATCCCAAGGAGGAGTAATTAAAGATAATACGGTTATTTACAAAGGAATTGATAGTATCGAAAACGGATTTACTATTGTGGCAAAAGACGACGCAAGTGAAGCAAATCGGAAAGGGGAGGATAAGAGAGGTGAGAGGTCGGAAGGCACTGAGGCCGATGTTCCAGTTTGGGTCTGGACCCTTAGCGGTCTCGCTAGTTTAGGCATTGTTATCGGCATTGTTGCCATTGTTGTAAGGAAGAAGCGCGGACGCCCATGGTAACCGCGATTCTTTGAGAAGGGAGCAGTCCCGTACACATTCCTTTCGTATACAACTGCATGTCGCGGCAGTTAGTGGCTATTGCATGGGACCGACTTGCGGGAAGACGATCTACTCGACCAAGCCCACGCACAGAGAAGGCCTCGCCCTGGCGGCTACCTGAACGGAAGGACCGTCTTCTTATCTGACGCCTAGGGGCCGTGCTCTCCGATGAGACTGACAAGGATTGGCGGAAGTCAATACGTTCACTCAACGGCACCTCGACCCAGGACGGGATGTCCTTGCGTGCTCGAAGGCGAGGTTCGGCGAGTTTTGGCGCTGTCGTCCAAGTAGTCGTTGCCTTGTTTCAACCGAGGGTTTGCCATGCGGAATGACGCGTGAAGTCTGAGTCTCCTTTAGACCTTTGGCGTTTCTCCTGCGATGTCTCGAAGTCTGCGCGCGACGTCAACTAGACTGAGCAGTAGAATACGGAATTGCCGTGTTGGTTGTTGGGTAGGAGGCTCGGCATGGTTGTCAGACAGTTCCCCGGTTGGAGTTCGTCGGTGCGTTCGGGCGTGGGGCGGCGACGGCGTGGCGCCTCGGACGCCAGAAAGAAGTGGCTGGGTCTGCGCGGGGTGGTTGTGGCGTTGGGCGTGTGCCTGGCGTGTTTGAGCGGCTGCCGGATTGACGCGAAGGTCGAATTCAAAGCCGACGGGGGCCAGTACACTGAAATCGTATTCGAAGACACCACAGACTCAATGCGGACCTTAAATAGAAATTGCGACAATCTAAAACGATACTTTGCCGGCTTTGGTCGTTTCGCAGAAAAAGCTCGCGTAGAGGATATAACATCACCAGGAGGACATCTTCGATGCAAGGCAACCTCGAACGTGCCCCATGACGAGGTGACGGTCAAAGACAACGGGGACACGTTGTCGATCTCCATGAAGTCCTCGCCTCCGGACGGCGCCGACCTCGATGGGCTGACAATGACGACGACGATTACCATGCCGGGCAAAGTCATTAAAAGCAGCATCGGCAAAGTCCGCGGCAACAAAGTGATAATCGACGGCTATGACTATCCCATTACCGGCTTCACCATCACCTCCCGCAAAAACGACTCGGACGGGCCGACTGCTAGTAAATCGACGACAGACAAGGCCGCGCCAACCAGCCGCCACGGCGCCCACGCAGGTTCGTCGCCGTGGGTGTGGACCGGCGTCGGCTGCACAACGCTGGCCGCACTGACCCTCGGAGGACTCACAGCCTTCCGGTCCACACGCAAAAAGAAACAACACACTGCGCAGGATCAAAGCAACCTGTATCGGAACCTTCCGTCGGAGCGGACGCCGATGGGTGGAAACCACCAAGGTGGTTTCCACCAGGGACACGGGCGCCGTTAAGTACATCCGAAACAGCGGGCAGCGAAAAGCCGGGCGGGGACACGTAAGTCTTGTCCCCGCCCGGCTTTCGAGTTTACCGGCTGCTGTTGTCCGAGGGGTGGGGGCCTGCCGGCAGGAAGGTGATGCGCCTGTCGGGTTCGTAGGCCGAGATGTTCTTATCCTCGAGGCGATTGGAGCCGGAAGAAGCCTTCTTTTTGTCCGGCCTGCGGGCGTGTTTGCCTGTCAGGCCGGAAAGGGCTTGACGGGAAGCCGCGCGCTGGTTCGACGAGTCCGTTCCTCGAGACGGGCTGGCTGCCCGAGCGTCGAGAGGACGCCCGGCGGACGTGCCCCGCGCGACCCGGCCCTGTCCCGCCCGGGTGGCTGAGGCTCCGCCTGCGGTGCAGGGCCCGGATCTAGAAGTGCGCGCGGTTCTTTCTGGGGTTTGGCTTGTGGTCCGGCTCGCTGTCTGGCTTCCAGCGGTGTTCCTGGAAGCGGAGACGGTTGAGCCTGTCCGGTTGTAGGAGCCTGTCCCGTTGGTTCGTGAGACGGCAGGATCATTCGTCCGGGTTCTGGGGGCGGTGGTCGCCCCACGCACAATCCCGCTGCGTGAAGCAGACGATCCTGTCGAGGCAGCGGCAGTTGATCTAGGAGCTGTGGTCGCCCCGCGCAGGATGCCCGACGAACGACCCGAGGCCGAGGCTGCGGTCGGACGGGCGATGCCTGAGGCCCCGCCCCGAGACGAGGACGGGCTTGTCCCCGAGACAGGGGCGCGAGCGGCGGTGGTCGCCCCGCGGAGAATCCCACTTCCGCGGGGGCTGAGTGCGGCGCGGGTGGCGGCACCCGACTGAACGGCCGTTCTCGGCGAAACCGGAGCGGCAGAGGCCGCCTTTACGGCGCGGATAGCTTGGAAGACCTTGTAGCCGACGGCCCCGCCGGTCATCGTCGCCGCCACAGCAAGAGGATTATGAACGGCAGGCGAGTCCAGGCCCGACGGACGCACCGGCCCGCCGTGCAAGGCTCCGCCCTGGTCGTCGACATGCTGCGGCGCGTAATGCGAGCCTTGCAAACCGATGCTCGGATCGGCACTCGGCGAGCGTTGCGGGAAGAAAGTTTCGTTGGCGTGTCCGGGCGAGCCGACCGCCTCGCCAAGGCCGGTGGCCCTCCACTCGGTGGCCGAACGCGGCAGGCCCACATTCTGGCCCGGCCCTGAAGACACGTGCCCCTCAGCTCCGCCAGAAGCAGAACCTTGAGGAGAACGGGGGTCTCGGCTCCCTCCTCCTGTGCCGGAGGCGCTCTCGGAGGCTTGACCGCGCCCGCTGGCGAAGGATTGCTCTTCGGGTTGGAAGGGCAGGCCCTTGCCCTCGGCGGCCGCGACATGGTCCAGACTTGCCAGCTCTGTCGAGGCACGCGTATCTAACTCCGCATGAGCAGCATCGCGTTCGGCGTTAACCTGGGCAAGAATGGCGCCACCCATCGGAACGTTCTTCGCTGCGGAGACGTTCCTTTGGTAAAGCTCCTCTATTGACTTGAGTTGTTTCTGGAGTTGTTTGCTGGTGTCTTGGGCGTGGCGTCCAGCGGTCGTGACGGTGGTGCGGCTTTGGGCGATGGCGTGCATCCCTTCGGCTGAGCGGCGCACGCGGGTGGTCAGGGAATCGAGCTCGCCGGCGGCGGCCTCCGCCGTGGCCCCGTTCATGCCGAGGTCTGCGGCGACCCGCCCGGTCAGGTCCGCCACCAGGTGGAGTTTGTCCCCGATGGTTTTAACCGCATCGGTGGTGGCGTCGTTGGCACGCGGGTCCCACGGTTCGATGCCGAACAGGTGGTCGACATTAGGGGTGGCCATGATTCCTCCCGGCATTCGCGTGGGCACGGGCCCGGTCGGCGTCGGCGCGGGCATCCCCGGCCGTGGCGGCGCCGTTGCAATTGTCGGCGTCGTCGCCCCCGTCCCCTGCGGGCAAGCCTCCATACGGCTCCTTGCCCGTAGGGTCGAAGAAGGTGTGAAAGACGGCCGCGGCTTGGGCGAGCTCGGCCGGCGGGGTGTAGGAGAACCTGTCGGTCAGATCCGCCAAAGCGTCCAAGTATCGTTGGCGGTCGGCCTCGCTGACGGACTGGAAGGAAGCGACGGCGTGTTGGAGGTTGACGATGGTGCGCGTGTAGCGCGCCGAGGTATTGCCCAACTCGTCGCTGATCACGGCCAGAGTGCCAGTCAGCAACCGTCCGTATTGGCCGAGCTCGGCGACGTCGGACCAGGCGTCCATAGAAGCCTTCACATGGGAGTAAAACGTGGCCTTGGCTTCTTGGAAATGCGCCCCCGCTTGACGCAGCGTCCCGAGCTGCGCACCGAATTTGTCCGTGTTAAGATGAAAAACGGTCACCGGCTAAACCTCCTAGGGGCGACTTGCGTAAAGAAATATCTTGATTGTTATGCGGTTGTCACTGCACCCCGGCGTCCGGCTTTCGCCTCCGTCCGAATCGGTTGCGTAATAGTAGAGTACTCCCGGACGGGCGGGCGCACAACCTTTTTCCGACACTATGTAATGTGGCGGTGACCACACGTATTACATGCCGTGGAAAGCGGCGACGACGCGAGTTCTAGCCTGTGCTTCGCATGCAAGGACAACGTCTAAGTGTCATCGCAAAGACAAGGAATTGCGGCCAACCAGAGCCAAATGCACCCGCCGACCGCAACCGGCGAGATACAGTCAGCATCGCCGGGTATTCCCCGACCAATCAGGCCAAACGCGCCTCGAAGCTTTCGAAGCCCGCCCGGCTTGCCGCATCGACCATTTCGGCGAGGCGCTTCGCCCAGGCCCGCCGGTCCCAGGCGAGCGCCTGAGCGCGGAAATCCACGGGCGTGCCGTCGGTTCGAGCTTCCTGCAGCGCGAAGTTCCGCACTCCGCGAGCGCGCAGTTCTCCGAGCAGCTCCTCGAAGCGCTCCGTGGCGGGCGCGCCGGGATAGACTGTCGTGCGGACCTCATAGTCGAGAGGGCCGACGTCGGCGCGCTCAACCGTGCGATCAGCGCCAGCACGCTGAGCCACGCGATCGGCGCCAGCAGGCTCAGCAACGTAATCGGCGCCAGCGCGCAGATCCATGCAATCGGCACGCTCAACCATGCCATCGGCGTCGGCAGCCTCAGCGGCGAGAGCCGGGCACGCGCGCTCGGCCGACGCCTCGAGCACGGCGTCCAGCGACTGCCAGGCCTTTGCCCCCGCCCCGAAGCCGGTCGCCGCGGCGTAGTCATCCGGCATCGCCTTGACGTCGATGCCCACCCAGTCGGTGTGCGGCAGCGTCTTCGCGAGCGCACGCGGGTAGGCCCCGGCCGTGTGCAGGCCGACGCCGAAGCCCATCTCGCGCACCCGCCTCGCCGCGTCGACGACCCCCGCCTGGCGCAGCGCCTCGCCGCCCGTCAGGACGACGCCGTCAAGCAGCCCGGCCCGTCGGGCCAGAAGCGCCTCCACCTGGGACCACGGCACGGCCCCGGGGACTTTCGGGTCGAGGATCGCCTCGTTCTGGCAATACGGGCAGGCCAGCGGGCAGCCCTGGAGGAAGACCACCGCGGCGAGCTTGCCGGGCCAGTCCACCGTGGAGAGGGGAACCAGTCCCGCGATCGCCAGAGAATTGGCGGAGGGCTCAGTTTTCGACGCGGCGGAGGGCGCTCCGGGCCTCCGAGCGCTTTTAGGGGGCTTCGGGTTCGGGGTGTCGGCGGGGGGCGTGACGCCTCCCGCCGACGCCCCCGCAGCCGGCTTCTCTGCCACAGTCACGGCCGCGGCGCCCCGGCTCCTCCGGGCGCGCTCGCTTCGTCTGCCGCAGCAGCTTCGTCTGCCGCAGCGGCATTCGCCGGTCCGCCGGCGTCGATCGAAGCCCCCGCGCCCACAGCGACGCCAACGCGCTCCGCATCGGCCGCGGCGCCGTCGGTCGATGCTCCGGCGCCAATCGTCGGGCCCGCCGCGCCGATCAGGCCTTCGGCGTCGACCTTTCCGCGCACGTCAGCGCTGATCTTGGGCAGCCGCGAGGCCTTCTCGGTGAAGGGCGTGCGCTCGTTGTACTCGCCTTTCTTTCCGATGTTGAAGGAGGCCACCGGGCGGAAGTAGCCCATGACGCGCGTCCACACCTCGCATTCCTGCGGCTCGGCGTCGGGGTTTTCGGCGGCGCAGCGTTCGCAAATCTTGTGCTCGCCGGCAAGGTAGCCGTGGACCGGGCAAATCGAGAATGTGGGGGTGATTGTGATGTACGGAAGGTGGAAGTTCGTCAGCGCCCGGCGCACGAGCTCCTTGCACGCCTGGCCGGAGCTCATCCGCTCGTTCATGTACAGGTGCAGGACCGTCCCTCCCGTGTACATCGACTGAAGATCGGCCTGCATCTGAAGCGCCTCGAAGGCGTCTTCCGTGTAGGCGACGGGCAGCTGCGAGGAATTCGTGTAGTACGGCTGGGCGTCCGTCCCCGCCTGGAGGATGCCGGGGAAGCGCTTGCGGTCTTCCTTCGCGAAGCGGTACGTCGTGCCCTCTGCCGGGGTGGCCTCGAGGTTGTACAGATTCCCCGTCGCCTCCTGGTAGGAGACGAGGCGGTCGCGGACGCGTTCGAGCACGCGCAGGGCGAAGGCGTGGCCCCACTCGTCGGCGATGTCGCAGCGGTCGTCCGTGAAGTTGCGGATCATCTCGTTCATCCCGTTGACGCCGATCGTCGAGAAGTGGTTGTTCAGGTGCCCCAGGTAGCGCAGGCTGTAGGGGTACAGGCCGGCGTCCATGAGCTCTTGGACCTTCGCCCGCTTCTTTTCGAGCGTCGAGGACGCGAGGTCCGCCAGGTGGTCCAGGCGCGCGAAAAGCCCTTCTTCGTCGCCCGCGTACACGTACCCGAGCCTCGCCAGATTGATCGTGACGACGCCGATCGAGCCGGTCAGCTCGGCCGAGCCGAAGAGGCCGTTGCCGCGGGCGAGCAGCTCGCGCAAATCCAGCTGGAGGCGGCAGCACATCGAACGGATCATGCCGGGGTCGAGCTCGGAGTTGATGAAGTTCTGGAAGTAGGGCAGGCCGTATTTGGCCGTCATCTCGAACATCAGCTGGGCGTTCGGCGAATCCCAGTCGAAGTCCTTCGTCATGTTGTACGTCGGGATCGGGAAGGTGAAGACCCGGCCGTCGGCGTCGCCCTCGGTCATCACCTCGATGTAGGCGCGGTTGATCATGTCCATCTCGGTCTGCAGCTCGCCGTACGTGAAATCGCAGACCTCCTCGCCGACGTAGGGGTGGTCCTCGGCGATGTCGGCCGGGCACGTCCAGTCAAACGTGAGGTTGGTGAACGGGCACTGGCTCCCCCAGCGCGAGGGCACGTTGAGGTTGAAGATGAGCTCCTGAATGCACTGTTTAACTTGACCGTAGGTCATAGCGTCGAGCCGTACGAAGGGCGCCATGTAGGTGTCGAACGAGGAGAACGCCTGGGCGCCGGCCCATTCGTTCTGCAGCGTCCCCAGGAAGTTGACGACCTGCCCGCACGCCGCGGAAAGGTGCTTTGGCGGGCCCGAGGAAATCGCACCGGGAATCCCGTTGAAGCCCTCTTCAAGCAGACGGCGCAGCGACCACCCCGCGCAGTAGCCGGCCAGCATGTCGAGGTCGTGGATGTGGTAGTCGCCTTCGCGGTGGGCGAGGGCCTCCTCCTCGCTGTAGACGGTGGCCAGCCAGTAGTTCGCGATGGTCTTCCCCGCCGCGTTGAGGATGAGGCCGCCCAGCGAGTACCCCTGATTCGCGTTGGCGTTGACCCTCCAGTCCGAACGCTCGAGGTACTCGTCCACAGTGGAGACTGCGTCGATTACGGGGAGCCCCGACGCCGAGCGAGAACCGTCGCGCTGGGAGGCCGGAGGCTTGGCGGATGCGTGCGGAGCCGGTGCCTGCGAAGTCAACGATCGCGGAGCCGGCGCCTGCGCAGACGACTGCCGCGAGTCCGATCGCTGCGGGCCATGCGGAGTTTGCGAGGCTTGCGGGCGATGCGAGGCTGCGCCGACGTTTGCCGACGTCGCCGCCTCGCCCGGCCGGGTCGGAACCTCGCTCGGCTGGACCGCCGCTTCGGGCTGCCGATCAAGGTGTTTGGGGCGCTTCGTCGCCGACGTCATTGGGTTCTCTGCGGTCGCTTGGTTCTCGGTGATTGCCATGTTCCTCTCCTTGGTCGTGGGAGTTCCCCGAAGCGGCCGACGCGCCCGGCCTTCGGGAAGCGGAATCGACGCTACTACCTCAAATACTACATCTAGTGGGTGACACGCCGCCAACACACAATATATTGATTCTTTCAAGTGAGGGGTCTGCGGGGGCCGCCCTTGAAACGGCGGCGGGAAACGGGGCGCCGAGGCAAAATTGGGCGCCGGCGAGGAACGAAGGCGGGAAACGACGCGTCGCGGCGCGTCCTCGAGGCGGCGAATTCTGCCGACCGGAAAGGGCGATGTGACCGGCGGCGAAGACGCGGACCGGCGAGGATGCTGCGAGCCACGCGGAAGACGCAACGAACACTGCGGCGAAGACGCGGAGCGGCCATGACCGCAACGAACACGGCGGCGAAGGCGCACACCGGCCAAGACCGCAGTAAACCCGAGGGGTCGGCGCACATGCGCCTGGTTGACGGCGCGCGGCACATATTTATCCGGTTGACGGCGCACAGCGCACATGCGCCTGGTTGACGGCGCACATTCGTCCAACCGATGACGCACGCTCACCTAGTCGATGATGCACACTTAAGTGGTGTCGGATCGCGTCCCTGATTTCCTTTCGCATGTTCTCGCCCATGCGACGCCGGGCCAAGTCGCCGCCGTCGTCGAGATGCCGGCGCGCGCAAGCGCCGGGGCGCCGTGGCCCGAATGGGTGGCGCCCGAAGTCAAGGACGCCCTCGCAAACCGCGGAATCCGCGAGCTGTGGTCGCATCAGGCGGAGGCGGCGGAGCTGCTGCACGGCGGCGCGCACACGGTCGTCGCAACCGGGACCGGCTCGGGAAAGTCGCTTGCCGCCTGGATTCCGGCCTTGGACCTCCTGAGCCGGCGGGGGCGGGGCCGGAGTGGCCTCGCGAACATCCGCTACAGGCCATCCGTTCTCTATCTCGCGCCGACGAAGGCCCTGGCCGCAGACCAATTGGTCGGCTTGGCTCGACTCGCGCGCGAGGTCGATCCGCGGATCGGCGTCGCGGCGGCCGACGGCGACGCCGAAGCATCCGTCAAACGGTGGGCCCGCGAATACGCCGACGTCGTCCTTTCGAACCCGGATTTCCTCCAGCACGCCATGCTCGCCTCCCACGAGCGTTGGGCCAGGCTGTGGCGGGGCCTGGCGATGGTGGTGATGGACGAATTCCATTCCTACCGAGGAGTTTTCGGCGCGAACGTGGCGGCGACTGTGCGCCGCCTCCTGCGCCTCGCAGCCCACTACGGGGCCTGCCCCGCCGTAGCCTTCCTCTCGGCTCCGGCCCGCGAGCGGACGAATGTGAGCGTTTGCGCGCCCGCC
>CAJPTB010000036.1 GCA_905373325.1 uncultured Ancrocorticia sp. | reverse complement strand
AGATGCGCGCCCGTTCGCCGGAGGCCGAACGCGGCGCCGGCGACCGCGACCCCGCCGAGCTGGCGATCATCGAGGCAATCGCGTCCGGGCGGTCGATCGTGGTCGACGCGCCGCCCGGATCGCAGGCGGTGGGCGCCCTCGCGGCGATAGTCGCCGACGCCGCGGCCTCCGGCAGGTCGATCCTTTACATTCCGGGGCGCGCCTCCTCGGCCAGGGCCCTCGTGGACGAGATGGAGCGCCTGGGCCTGGGCGACCTCGTCCTTGACTTTTCGGACCTCGACACTGTGGCGCGCCGCATCCGCACGGGCATGCGGCTGCGCGGAGACGAGGAGGACCCGGCCGACGTTTTGGAGCTGCGGGCGCGCCTCGTGGCCGTCCGGCGCGAGCTCAGCGAGTACGTCGCTTCGCTGCACGACGTCGATCCCCAGTGGGGGCACTCGGTGCACTCGCTTCTGGAGAGGCTGGCGCGGCTGACCGAGGGCAAGGACGCCCCGCGCAGCAGGGTCCGGCTGGACTCCGACACCGTCCACGCCCTGCGGGGCGAGCTTTCGCACGTGCAGGCCCAACTCGAAGACGCCTCGGAGCTCGGGGCGTTCGTGGGCATGGCAGACTCGCCGTGGGCCGGCGCGGACATTCACACGGCCGCGGCGGGGGAGGAGGCCATGGCCCTCGCCAAGAAGCTCGCGTCCAAGACGATCCCCGCCGTCAAGGCCCAGGCCGAACGCGCGGCGGAGGAGACCGGGCTCTCCGTGGCGGAGACTTTCGAGGACTGGCGCGAGCAGATTGAGATGCTGCGCGGAATCTCCCACTCCCTCGACATTTTCCTGCCCCAGATTTTCGAGCGCTCCGTTCAGGACATGGTGATCGCGACGGCGTCGAAGGAATGGCGCGAAAGCCACGGCGAGGAGATGAAGGGATCGGAGCGGCGCCGTCTGACGAAACAGGCGAAAGACTATGTGCGGCCGGGGGCAGTGAGCCACGACCTGCACCGCGACCTCGTCACCGTGCAGCGCCAGCGCGAGGTGTGGAAGCGCTACAGCGCGGAAGCCAGCTGGCCCAAGCTTCCCGAGGGCATGACCCAGATCCGCGAAAGCGCGCGCGACGCCGGCGGGCAGCTTGAGGAGCTGGAGGGGATCCTTCCCGGCAGGAAGCTCCGCATGATGCCGATGGGCGAGCTGTTGGACTTCCTCCTCTCGCTGTCGATGGACGAAGCCACGATGTCCCGCCTGCCCAGGGCCAACGAGCTCGTCGCCAAGCTGAAGGCGGAGGGCTTCGGCGGCGTCGTCAAGGACTTTTCCGAGCGAGGCGTGCGAACCGAACAGATCCCGGCCGAGCTCGACCTCATATATTCGGCCTCCCTTTTCGAGCAGCTCGTCGGGCGCTCCCCGGCCCTTTCTCGCACGACGCCGGCCAACCTCGCCGTCCTCGCCGCCGAGGTGCGCAGGCTCGACCGGGAGCACACCGAGACGCTGGCCGGGCCGGTTTCCCGCGCCGTCGTGAGGATCATGCGCGAAACGATCTCGAAGCGGCGTGAGGACACCCTCAAACTCGACGATCAGCTCGAACGCTACTCGACGGGCGCCCTGCGTGACGCGATCGCCACCTATCCGAGGCTCGTTCAGGCGTCCCGCCCGGTGTGGGTCATTCCGTCGATGATCACGGCCGAATTCGTGCCTCCCATGCCCTGGGCCGACATCGTCATCATGGACGAGCAGGACGCCGGCGGCCTCTCTTCGGCCGTTTCGATGCTCATGCGCGGCCGTCAGATCGTCGTCATGGGCAATCTTCGCCGCGCGCGGGCCGAGGGCGGGGATTCGACGATCGCAGCCTTCGCAGACATTCTGCCCGTGTGCGAGCTTCCCACGCTGCGCGCCCAGCATGACGAGCTGGCCACCCAAACGCTGCGCGAACAGGGGTATGCGGACGTCCTCGAGCTCGTGCCGTCGGCCAAGCGCGGCCGCAAGCCCAGCCTTGTGCTCGTGGAGGGGCGCGGCGTGCCGAATCCGCAGTCGGGCATGGTCGAGGGGCCGCAGGTCGAAGTCGACGCGGCGGTCGACGCCGTCGTCGACCATGTGCTGACGCGGCCCGGCGAATCCCTCGCCGTCGTCTGCGTCTCTCCGGCCCACGCGGTCCGCATACGCGAAGCCCTTGCGCGGCTGGCCGCCGATTCCCCCCAGCTGGCCGAGTTCGTCTCGAAAGGCGGGGTCGAGCCTTTCGCCGTCCTGGAGCTCACGCAGACCGGCGGCCTGCGCCGCGACTCCATCATTTTGACCGTGGGTCTGGGCAAGACGGTGCACGGGCGAGTGCTGCACACCTTCGGGCCCCTCTCAACGGCCGGCGGGCTCACCGGCCTCGTCGACGCCATGGAGGCCGCGCGCTCCGAGCTGAAGATCGTCTCCTCCCTCGGCCCCGGCGAGATCGGCGCGGACAGGCTGTCCACGCCCGGCCCGCGGCTTTTGGAGAAGCTCATCGACAGGGCGGACGGCCGCGAGGTCCCGCTCGACCCCTCCAGTTCCGACGAGCCGATAGGCGCCCTCCTCACCGACCTGCGGGACAGGCTCGTGCGCGCCGGGTACGCCGTGGCCTCCGATTTCGGCTTCGACGACGGCGTGAGGATTCCGCTCGTCGCCGGCGACGTCGAGCTTCCCGGCACGTGGCGGGTCGCCGTCTTGGTCGACGACGAAGCCTACGTAAACGAACCGTCGGTGCGGCGCAGGGACAGGTATTGGCTGGAGCGGCTGGAATCGCGGGGCTGGGCTGTAATCAGGACCTTCTCCACCTCGCTGTTCATCGATCCGGAGGGCCAGGCCTCGCTCGTTGTCAACGCGATCAAGCGAGCCCGCGCGCTCGAGCTTTCCGACAGCGTCAGGGTGCCCGTGCTCGGCGACGAATGGGCCGCGCCGGCTGACGGCGCTGGCAGCGAAGCCGTCACTGGCAGCAAAGTCGTCGTCGGAGACGAAGTTGTCACTGGCGGCGAAACTGTCACCGGCGGGGCTCCTCTTCCGAAGGACCCGAATTGGGCTGAAAAGCTGAGGCGTGAGGCGGCGGTCAAGCGCGGCCCCCGCCCGGACGTCGCGAAGGGCCTCTCCCTTGCCGCGTATACGGACGATCAACTGGACGAGATGGTCGCATGGATAGCCGCCGACGGCGCCGAGCGCAGCCGCCCAGAGTTCGTCGACGCTCTGCGCAAGGAGCTGGGAATCAAGGGGCGGGGCATGCAGGTCGATACGATTCTGGGCCACGTCGTGGACCGATCTGGCCTGGCGGTTGGCTTGGGCCTCGGCGATTCCGGCTCCGACGCGCTTTCAGATTCCGGCGCTTCCCACGGCGCCGTCTCCCGGCTCTCCGGCTCGAGCTCTTCTTCTGAGGCTTTTTCGGAGACGGGCTCGCTTCCCGCTCCTGGTTCCCGTCCGTCTTCGGCTGCGCCCCAGCGTTCCTCCGAGGCAGCTCAGCGTTCTTCCGAGTCCGCCCCGCGGTCGCCAGAGGTTTCCCAGCAGTCTCCGTACTCCGCTGACCCCGCTTCTGAGGCCTCCTCTAAAACTGTGCCTGAAGGCGATCGTTCTCCTTCGGATTCATCCAAAGCGGCTTCCGAGGCGGGCGGTTCGGCCTCCAGCGCCTCTCAGTCCGCTCCCGGGGTCGGCCGTTCGGCTTCGCGCTCCGCTTCCAGGGGCAAGAGAAAGTGAAAGCGTTTCAGGCTGGCGAATCGGACTTAAACGGCGATCCGAATCGCGAGTCGCTTGCCGACGCCAGCGGCGATTCGCCAACGTCAGATCCAGCTGCCGAAGCTCCGGCGCAGAATCGATCTCTCGAATCGGCAAGGCGGAGTTTGGCCGGGCAATCGCAGGCGCCGAAGCGCAAGCGTCGCGCGGCGGTGCGTTTGTCGAGGGTCGACGCCGAGCGCCTGGCCCGCGGTGAGATTGCGAACCCCGAGGAAGCATTGCATCTCAACGACCTGCGTGAGACCCGCTCCCTCCAGCGCGAGGAGTCGGCCGTCGCCGCTCGCGACGCCAATGAGCGGCGCTTGCTCGGAGACCGACCGCCGCATTTCGGCACGCTGTAAGCCAGATTCCCTCGCGATAAACTCTCGAGCTTCAGCGGGGTGGATGCTCGAATCTCGTCTCACTAGGCTCTCAAACCGATGATCATGCACAAAGTTTTATGTCGGGACGCTGGTTCAGACAGTTTCTATCCGGCGATTCCGTCCCAGGCGGTTTTCTTGTCGAAGTGCTGGTCATGAAACGGAGGTGCCCCGGAATGACTCCGGGGCACCTCTTTCTAGATTTCAACTTTAGATCGTGTCAATCTAGCGGTCCTTATTGGGCGTGGCCGTTCATTGCTGGCGATAACCGCCACCCGTGTAGCCACCGCCCGCGGCACCGCCGCCGTTCATGTAGCCGCCGCCGAGCGCATCGCGAATCTCCGTCAGGAGCCTGACTTCCTCGCTGACCTCGGCTTCCTCCGCGTTAAGGCCCTTCCGCCTCGCGAGCCGCTCGTTTGCCTTGTTCATCGGATAGACAAGGCAGAAGTAGACTGCCGCCGCAACGAGAAGGAAGGACACCAGCGCTGTGAGGATGCTACCCGGTTGAACCGTAGCAGCGTTTTTGCCTTTGCCAACCGTGAATTCGCCTACTGAGTCAAAATTCGGCTTTCCAAACAGGCCACCGATAAAGGGATTGATGACTTTTTCGACGAGGTTGTCGACAATCGGTTTGAATGCGTTGGCGATGACGACAGCGACAGCTAGATCGATGACGTTGCCGCGCATGATGAATTTCTTGAAACCCTGAATCATGGTGAATCCATCTCTTTCTTTTGGGTGGATGGCCCGCGCGCCCTTTTGCAACGCGGACGTGATGGTCACGCGCCATGGGGTTAACGAACGACCACAACCCGCATGGGCATCGTTGAGCCATAACCGATAACCAGGCTAATGGTGTTTTGAGGCACAGCAACGTACAACACCGACGTGTGAGAGGAATCACTAACAAAGGATGTCGATTCATTCTTTGGCCCCACCCCGACGATCGTTGCTTTATCCACGATCTTCACTGCTTCGCGAGCCTTGCTGTGCTCCCCGGGCGGTGCGTAGAGGGCAACGGTGCGCCCCGGAGTGAGGAGCTTGTCGGCTCCGCCGACGTCAGCGACCACAGGGGCGATTTCGGTTCCTTCGGGTGCAGAAGCGAGAAAGTCGTCTGAAAGGGTCATCTTTCGCGTCACGGGTGCGCCCTTGGGCACGGAGGTTATGAGGACTCGTTCGTTGAGGTCTTCGAAGGAGCGAGTCAATCCTTCGGGAGCGAGTTCGGCGGATACCTCTGCGATCGTGAGATTTGACGAGCCGAGAGCGGTTCCCGGCGTCAAGTCTTTCTTCGCCACGACGACGCTGACCGTCGCAGGGGCCAGCCCCCGTATGGTCGAAAGGATCGCAGCCAGCGAGGTCAGGACCGCGACAGCCAACAGCATGTGCCGCAGTTTCCAAAGGGTCGCACGAATTCGGGATAGGTTCATGCCGCCAGGCTACGGCGGTGTGCGCCGTCGTCGTTCCCGAAGGAAGCGCGCCTGTGGACGAGGTGCGCGTCCGCACAAGCTGTGGGCCCGAACTCTACGCGGGCGAGCCGACTTTCTTGGGGGAGGGGCTTCCCGTGCCGCGCTTGCCCGAGGCTGGGCCTGCTTCGTGACGCTTCGATGTGGAGGTTCCTGTCGAAGTGGAGGCGCTTGTCGAAGTAGAAGCGCCCGCCGAACCGACTGCTCGACCGGAGTCTGCGCTCCCGCTTTGCGAGCCCGTGTCTTGTGAATGCGCGTTCGCGTTCCCCGAATGTGAGCCCGAATTCCCGTTTTCGGAGCTCGCGCTCTCCTCGGGCCCCGATCCGGCCGAATCCGAAGCTTCGCGCCCTTCCGAGTTCTTCGAGTGGAGCGTGCCGGAGGAGGACCGCGCATCGTTGTGATAGAAGCCTGAGCCCTTGAAGACGATGCCGACCGAGTTGAAGAGCTTGCGGAGCGAGCCGCCGCACGCTTCGCAGACCTTCAAAGGCTCGTCCGAAAACGACTGGCGAACGTCAAACTCGTTGCCGCACTCGGTGCAGCGATACGAATAGGTGGGCACGAAGGGCCTCCTGCTAGAGCGAACTTTATCCGAGGGCCAAGGTTACTCCGCGGCGCCGTGGCGCGCCACGCGTTTCGCTTTAGGGGAAGGTGCACGGTTCGCTTTAGGGGAAGGTGCACGGTTCGCTTGGAAAAGGGCGTAGATCGGAGGCACAGCTCGCATCGGGCGAAACAAGGGGCGTCGGCCTTCCAATGGAGAGCCGACGCCCCTGCGACGTTATGAGACTCGCGCGTTGCGAGTGATTTCCACGTGATTTCTTAAGTTTGTTCTCGATTGGCTATGCGTATGCGTGTGCATCTATGTGAAACCCGCTCACGTTTGCGTCATTCAAAGCTTTAGGTCGCTTCGAGAGACGTTGGACTGCCTCGAAAGGCGTCGCAGCCTCGACCAGTGCGTGAAACGACGTCGGCCAAGCGGCGCAGAAGGCGCGGGCTTATTCTGTTGACGTCCAATACTCTGGCAGCACCACAAAGGGTATCCGCATGTCCATCTCGTCCTGCGGAAGTTCCATATCGACCACCTCGTCAGGGTAGACCATCGCGCCGACCCTGGCGTCGTCCTTGATCTGCTTGAGGATGCGGTCATACCAACCGCCCCCCTGGCCCAAGCGCGTCCCTCCGCGGCCTATGAGAAGGGCGGGGACGAGCAGGGCGTCGACCTGGGAAAGGGCCTCCGGGCCAAGCGCCTCGCCGCTGGGCTCGGGCGGGCGCCCCGGGGCAAGGACGTCAAGGTCATGCGCGCCGGTGTACCAGCCCCAGGCGCGCGTGAGCCCCGGGCCGAGTTTCGGCAGCAGGAGGCGCTTTCCCGAGGCGACGATGGCGTCACACAGGGCAAGCGTGGGCGGCTCCTCCTTGATCGACACATAGGCCGCCACGACCTGCGCGTCGCCTAGGAAGTCCAAAGCTGTGTCAACCCATGTGCTGGCGAAGTCCTCGCGTGCCTGCAACGACCTCTTGCTCCGGTTTTTGCGCGCGACCTTGCGGAGTTCCTGTTTGGCGTCCTCGACATCCAGGTCGGCGACGTTCGGAAGAGTCACCGTCTTTGTAATCATGGCTCAATTCTTTCATGACGACCCTGGGAAAAGATAGAGAGATCTTTGGCGAAACAAGAGATGTCGGCACGGCAGAGGGGCCGCGCTGCGAGGCTTGCCAGGCCGTCGTCGCCCCGGACGAGCGCGGCACGACGCCGCAATCGCACCGTCGCAAGCCTTTGCCGACCTTGAAAAATCCTTTACGGAAATCTGGTGAAATCCTTTGTTGACTGCCGAAGCGACGCCGCTGTTTGCCGCGGCGACGGCGTCCGCGCGGCTGCCCCGCGAACGGATCGAATGCCCCGAAGTCCGCGGCATCCGGCCGTTTGGATGCGTTGCCTTCGGGCGTTTCGTGCGGTGCAGGCCGGCGACGGGTGCGACGCGAGTCTCGGCACGCGGTTGCCGCACTCCGGCGTCGGATGTAAGCGAGGGCTTCGACGTCGTCCGGCGTCGGCGCGGGGTTGGGTAAAAGGCGGCATCGCGCCGAAACGACTCGGTCGGGAGCAAATCGGGAGCGGCGGGCGTCGAAGTGGGCTCGGACGAAGGCCGACGAAAGTCATACTTTCGTCGGAGTGGCGCGTCGCGTGTCGCGCAACTCTCAGTGCGATCCGCGCAGATTGGGCGGATCGCGCGCTTCCAGGCGGTAATCTTAAGCGAACGCGTCCGCGAGGCGCGGAAAACCGCGCGGAAGGGGAGGTGCCTGCCGTGCGGAACGGGGCCTGCTTAAAGGAGTGGTAATGCGATTCCAGAGTTACATGCCACATGGGCATCTACACCCATGGATGGATTTTGGGAACACGCGGCTCCTCCTCATGGTGCGCGATCCATCCTGCCGTTAGCGTGGTGCCGTGGGTTTCGAGGGGTATTTCGTACTGGGCGCAACTGTCTTGTTGATCGCCTTCGTCATCCCTGCTCTGTCAAAGCGCAGGGAGATTCTTGCGAACGCACCGCTGGAGGATCGTTACTCCGAGGACCTGAGAATGCTCAAGGTGAGCGATGCACCGGGCGCCGATCGTCCCAATGACGACGGCCAGCGCGGCTCGGTGTTCTTCAAACGGCCGGAGGTTGACATGGCTGGGGGGCGAGTGACGAAGGATGTGCGTGAGCTCGCGCGCGACCGCGCCCGCGTAAGGGCGCGGATGTCGAAGCGCGCGGCTAACCTTCAACGGGGTTTCTTCGGCGGGGCGCTTGTAGCCGCGCTCGCCGTTCTTCTCTGGGCGGGGGCGGCCATCGGCTTTGCATCCCCCCTGTTCGCTGGAATCGCGACGGCGGCGACGCTCGCATACGGCGCAGGCTTCGTCTACGTCTACCGTAAGGCGGCTGAGGCCGACGCCGCCGACCGCGAAGAGCTTGCGGACATCGTCGCCGAGATCGGCCCGCGGCGCGCTCAAGGGCGCAAGGTCGCCGCCGACGCCGCGCGCAGGTCCGCCAAGAAGAGGGCCGACGTCGAAGCGCGCGCCTCTCTGGACAAGGCCGCTCGCGGGGCTCGCGTCGAGGTCCGCGAAAGCGACGGGGCCCGCGCCGCTGCTCGGCGCGCGGCCGCCAGGAAGGCGGCCGCGCAGAAGGCCGCAGCGACCGCCCGGATCGAGGGCGAGCTTCGCCGGCGTTTCGAGCGTTCGAAGGCGGCATCCCGAATCTCAGATGCGGCCGGAGCGGGCGGCAAAGCGGGAGCGGGCGCATCCGGCAAGAGCGGCGGCTTCGGCGCGTATGGCGACGGTCAGTCCGCCGACAGGGCAGCCGGTCGCGTCGGGTCCGACGCCTCGAACGCTCCCAGAGTCGGCGCACGCAAGGGCGTCGCCTCGAACGCCGGGCTTCGAGCGGGCTCCGGCACGGGCTTCTCTTCGGCCAGTTCGAAGGGCTCGTCTGCTTCCAATGGCTCGTCCCACGATTCTTATGCAGGGGGCTCCGCCTCACGCAGCGCTCGCGGCGGCGCGACCGTGCGTGGGAACATCGGCCCCGCTGCGAGGGGCGCGGGCGGCGTCGTCGGCAATGCTCCCGCCGTCGGCAATGCTTCTGCCGATGCCGGTGTCGGCGCCGGGGCTTCCAGCCGTCGCGCCGAAATGCCTTCCTACACGCTGAAGCCGGGATCGGTCGATCGCAAGGTTGTCAAGCCGTACGCGGCGCCCGCCTCGGCGACGGCGCCCGTGCCCTACCGCCCGCAGGTGATTGGCGAGAGGTACGACGTCGCAACCGGCGTGGTCATGCCAAGCGCTCCCGGCGAGGTGCCGCTGAGCCCGGCCGAGGCGAGGGAGGCGCAGGCGAAGGTCGAGCGTGCGGTCGAGGCCTCGGTAGTCAGCCACTCGTCCGAGGTGCTGAGCGGGGGCTCGGTGCTGGACGCGCTGCTGGAGCGCCGCCGGGCCTAGTCGCCCCGCCAAAAGCACGGCTCCGTTTGGCAGGGCATGTTTGCCCTGCCAAACGCGTATCTCGATCCTGACCGCGCATGTCCGCGCCGTCGGGGTGCATCCCTCTCCCGATAAGGTCTGTCTGCCTTGCCAAATGCGCACCTTGATCCCGACAACGCCATCCGCCCTGCCTAACGTGCGCCCTCGATCCTGACCGCGCATGTCCGCTCTCTCAAACGCGCACCCTCGATTCCAACAGTGCAGTCCGTCCCGCCAAACGCGCATCTCGGTTACTGCAGAGCATGTCCGTAGCGACCAGCCTGTCCATCCCGCCAACAAGAACGCATGCTCGCCTCGTCGAAAGCATCCTGCCGCCTCGTTCGAGTCGCAGGCACTCCCGCGACTGCGACAGATCCAACACTCGCGCGTTGGAATTGAAGCGCTCCTAGGTGCTAAGCTACTGGAGTCCTAGGGGCTATGGCGCAGTTGGTAGCGCGTCTCGTTCGCAATGAGAAGGTCAGGGGTTCGAATCCCCTTAGCTCCACCATCGTCGTCTTACACGAAACATCGCCAATTTTAATATGTGTGTTGCCCTTTGGGAGGTTTTCCTGGAGGGTTTTTGTGTTGTCCTGGTTGTGGGTGTTGTGGCCGTGGGTGTCTTGGTTGCCGTGCCTGTTCCGGCTGTCGTCGTTGTTGTGGTGGTTGGTGTTGTTCCGGCGGTCGCCGTCGCTGCCTCTGTTTTCTTCTGGGTTTGTGAGTCTGGCGTGGTGTCGCAGGGTTGGGGTGGTGAGGTGGTCGAAGGGCGGTCGGGGTGTGGGG
>CAJPTB010000035.1 GCA_905373325.1 uncultured Ancrocorticia sp. | reverse complement strand
CGGCCCGTTGAGGGCGCCCTCCTCGCCGCCGGAAACGCCCGAGCCCACAAAGTGCAGCCCGCGCTCGCGAATGGCGGCCTCGCGGCGCACGGTGTCGCGCCAATTGGAGTTGCCGCAATCGACGATGATGTCACCGGGATCCATGAGGGACGCCAGCTCGTCGATGACGGCGTCGGTGGCGGGCCCGGCCTTGACCATGATGATCGCAACGCGCGGGGCAGACAGCGCGTTCACGAAATCGGCCATGGATTCGGCGGGGAAGAACTCGCCCTCGTCTCCGTGCTCCTTGACGACCTTCTCCGTTTTGGCCGCGCTGCGATTGTGAATGGCCACCTTGAAGCCGTTGCGGGCCAGGTTGCGCGCCAGGTTCGAACCCATCACCGCCATGCCGGTGACGCCGATGTCCGCCACCGCCTTGGCCGGGGTTGGAATCGCCATGTTTGCTCCTTCGTGTGTCACGGCCGACGTCGCCGCTCGCTGCGCTTTTCCTTCGAAAGCCGCGATCGGGGCTGAAAGCCTTGTTCTGCGGATTGAGGTTTCGATCCGCGGGCGTCCGCTTCCCGCCCGTGAAATCGTCCACCCATAAAAATCCGCCAGGCGCGCCCCGAGTGGAACTCGGAGCGCGCCACAGCGGCCGATTTATGCGCCGAGCGCAGCCGAGACGACCGCCTTGGCCGCCTCCTGGACCTCGGCCAGATGCTCGGCCCCCTTAAAGGACTCAGCGTAGATCTTGTACACGTCTTCGGTTCCCGACGGGCGGGCCGCGAACCACGAGCTCTCGGTCGTGACCTTGAGGCCGCCGATCGGGGCGCCGTTTCCGGGCGCCCGCACAAGTTTCGCCGTGATCGGCTCGCCGGCCAGCTCGGAAGCAGTGACGTCCTCGGGGGAAAGCTCGGCCAAACGGGCCTTCTGCGCCTTGGTCGCTGGCGCGTCCACGCGTGCGAAAGCCGAGTCGCCGTAGCGTTCGGCCTGCTCGGCGTGCAGCTGCGACGGCGACTTCCCGGTCACGGCGATGATCTCCGAGGCGAGCAGGTCCATGATCAGCCCGTCCTTGTCCGTCGTCCACACCGTGCCGTCCGTGCGCAGGAAAGAGCCGCCCGCGCTCTCCTCCCCGCCGAATCCGACGTCGCCCGTCAACAGGCCGGGAACGAACCATTTGAAGCCGACCGGGACTTCGATGAGCTTCTTCCCGATTCCCGCGACGACCCGGTCGATGAGCGAGCTGGAGACGAGCGTCTTGCCCACAGCCGTGCCCTCGCGCCAGCCGGGGCGATGCGTGAAGAGATACTCGATGGCCACGGCCAGATAGTGGTTGGGGTTCATGAGGCAGCCGTCGGGGGTGACGATTCCATGGCGGTCCGAGTCGGCGTCGTTGCCCGTGGCGACGTCGAAGGGCGTCTTGCCGTCCGGGCCCGGCGTCATCCTCGCCCGCAGGGAGGCCATGGCGTGGGGGGAGGAGCAGTCCATGCGGATCTTTCCGTCCCAGTCGAGCGTCATGAACGGCCACTTCGGGTCGACGACGGGGTTGACCACGGTCAGGTCGAGGCCGTAGCGCTCGCCGATCGCCCCCCAGTACTCGGCCGAGGCCCCGCCCATGGGGTCGGCCCCGATGCGCACGCCCGCCTTGCGAATTGCGCCGAAGTCGATCATCGCGGCGAGGGCGTCGATGTACTGGTCGAGGTACTCGTACCCGCGCACGCTGCCCTTGGCCCGCTCGTAGGGGACCCGGGCGATCTTCTTCCAGCCCTCGCGCAGAAGCTCATTGGCCCGCGCCGCGATGACCTTCGTCGCGTCGGTGTCCGCGGGGCCGCCTGTGGGCGGGTTGTACTTGAAACCGCCGTCGCGCGGGGGGTTGTGGGAAGGCGTGATGACGATTCCGTCGGCCAGGCCCGATCCGGCCTGGCGCACGCCCGCGGCAGTCCCCGCACCGTTCGCGCGCAAAATGGCGAGCGACACGGACGGCGTGGGCGTCCACGATCCCCGGGAGTCGACGCGGACGTCGACGTCGTTGGCGACGAGCACCTCGATGGCGGTGCGCTCTGCGGGGGCAGACAGGCCGTGGGTGTCGCGGCCGATGAAAAGGGGGCCGTCATAGCCCTGGGCTTTGCGGTATTCGACGATCGCCTGCGTCGTTGCGGCAATGTGGGCTTCGTTGAAGGCTCCGTCGAAGCTCGAGCCCCTGTGGCCGGAGGTTCCGAAGACGACCGCCTGGAGGGGATCGGCTGGATCTGGTTCGATGTCGTAATAGGCGGAGATCAGGGCATCGACGTCGATGAGGTCCTGATCGCGGGCCGGAGTACCTGCGCGTTCGTTCATGGCCCAATTGAACCACGGAGCTCTCTTTGGGGCTAGGGAGGTCCGTCCCAAGAACCGCCTGCGTCTCAAAATGCGGACCTTCGACGTCGAACGCTCGATCCGGGGGCGCGCCCCCGGTCTGGCTTGCGGATGCGGCTCGGAGCGCCGACGCTCGGCTTCTGTCTTGGACGCAGCGGTCGGCCCGCGGGCCTTTGCCTTGACCCTCTGAAGATTGAGGCGGACGCCGTTCAGAAGATCGAGGCGAACGCCGTTCCGCCCAGAAAAGCGAGCAGGCCCGAGCCCGCAGTTCCGAGAACCAATTCCGCGGATGCGAGCCTCCGCCCTGCGCGGGCAAGTTCGACGGCGTCGAGCATGGCCGTGGAAAAGGTTGTGAATCCCCCGAAAAAGCCGGTTGTGACCGTCCGCAGGGCTCTCGGGTCCATCGCGGAGAAGGCCGACGTCGCCGCGCCCAAGAGGAAGCAGCCCAGGACGTTGACGGCGAAGGTTCCCCAAGGAAATTCCGGGTGCCGTCGGCGGACCAGGCCGTCGAGGCCGGCGCGGCACACCGCGCCGAGGCCTCCGGCAAGAGCGACCGCAATCATGGGCTCGCCTCCGGCTCCGACTCGTCTGCCAGCCGGCCGCGCCGCTCGGCGCTCCTTTGCCTTGCGCCTCCTCGCCCGCCGCGCGCCCCGAGGGCAAGACCGGCCCACGCGCACAGCAGGCCGCAGACGATCGATCCCGCGGCGTAGGCCGTTGCCTGCGCCGTCGTCGCCGCCTCGACCTCAGCTGCGAATGTGCCGTAGGTCGTGAACGAGCCCAGAAAGCCGGTGCCCAGAAGCAGGCGCACCCGGGGGTCCGCGTGCTGAAAACGGCGCGCGAGAAGGCCCGCGAGGAGCCCGAGCAAGAATGCGCCGGCGAGGTTCACGGTGAGAGTCGCCCACGGAATCGCCGACGCCCATGCCTGCGCCCCGCCGGGAAGGAGCTCCCCTATCCAGGCGCGCAGCGTGGTTCCGGCGCAGCCTCCCGCGAAAACGGCGGCGTACGGCCCGGTCAGCCGCCGCGCGAGCCCGCCGACCCGATTTCGTTCACGCACAGGCAGCCCCCGCCCTCATTGCCGCACGGCCGCCTGATAGTTCAGGCGTGAGTAGACGAGCTTCCACCTGCCGCCGAACTTCTGCGCCGCCCAGACGTCTGCGGGCAGTCCTCCGGTGGAATTCGACGGGGCGAAGATGACGGCGTCGATCTTCGCCTTGCCGTATGTGCCCTCCCAATAGACGCGGTTGCCCGGCACGTTGTAGGCCAGCATGGGCAGGTTGGCGACGACGTTGTGCCCCGTGCCCAGAGCCTCGACGGCGTCCCTTCCGGCCCGGGCCTGCTCTTCCGTGACAGAAAAAGGCGTGCGCCCGTCGACGAGTTGCCCGATCGGGCCGAACCACGCGACACCGACGTTCGATGCGAGCGCGACGCAGACCGCCGCCAAGCGCGCCCTGTACGTGCCGCGCCATCGCGAGCACGCGTCGATCAGGGCGATCGCGGCGATCGGCATCAGGATGGCCGAGTAGTGCCAGTGCCAGCCCCAGTAGTGCTCGACGTTTCCGGCGAAGCGCCAAAAGAGCGTGGGCAGCATGATCCAGACGTAAGGGCTCACAAGCCCTATCAGCCCCGCCGCAAGGGCCAGAAGCAGGAGCGTCGCGTACTTCGTCGCCGGAAGGAAGAAACGGAGGAGGAAATTCGATGCGACGGCGTCGTTTTGCGCCAGCCTGTTCGTATACTCCCATCCGCCCTCGGGGTTGAAGATCGGGAGGATGACGAGTATCGCCAGAAGAGTCCACGCGAGGCCCCACGCGGCAAGGCGGACGCCGGCCTTGCCCTGGGGGGAGGAGAGCGCCTTCTTCAGCGACGCGCGCGAGCGAAGCGCGAACCTGTTGTCGGCGCGGGACGCCGCGCCCCACGCCTGCCACAGAAAGACAAGGCCGACGGCGCACGCCGTCAGGCCGAGGTCCTCCTTGACGAAGACGAGTAGCCCGACGGCGACGAGCGCCGACCGCGAGTTGCCTTTCGTGTCGAGCCATCGGGCGAGCCCGTAGGCAAGCAGCGGGACCGCGAAGGCTATTTCGTGGAACTGCGATTCGACCGCGCTCCACAGGCCCCAGCTCATGGCGTAGCCGATTCCGACGATCGCCCCGAGGCTCTTCCCCAGCCGTTTGACCGCCAGAAGCGTTATCGGAACCGAGCTGAGTGCGAACAGCAGGTCTTGGAGGACGAGCAGGGCCAACCCCGAGGGGAACAGCTTGTATACGGGGCCCAGCAGAACGAGCAGCGGGTGGAAGTGGTCTCCGAGCAGATTGAATTCGGGTCCCTTGATGTCTACCGTCGGCGCGTCGAATTGGGAGTACTGCTTGGCGAGCTCGGTGAAAATTCCCAGATCCCACGACGGCGTCGAAAAAGTCCTCCACTGCAACTGCGAGTAGAGGATGTAGGCGAAGGCCGAGATTGCGGCTATCGACCAGGCGAGAATGTGGGCCGCTGCCCTCGAGGGGGCGGCCGCTGCGGCGGAGGCTCCGTCTTTGGAAGGCCCGACCGGTTGCTGCGACGCCTGCGATTCAGGGCTGGCAGCCGCTTCTGCGTCCGATTCCGCCTCCGGTTCATGCGGCTCGGGATTGGGCTCGGCGGCTGGATCGGAGCGCGTTTGGAGGTCGGGCTGCGTTTCTTGGTCGGAGCCGGTTTGGCGGGCGGGCTCAGGTTCGGCGCCTGGCACTGCCTCCGGACCGGGCTCCGCGATCGGATCCAGCGATTCGGGCGAGGTTTCTTCTGGGCTGGTCACAACGGAAGTCTAACCATTGACTGCGCTGTTTCGTCGCGTTGCGCCTCACCCGAGCGTGTTTCCTGCGGGAACGGGGGCCGCGTCGCCAGGCCCCGGCGCGCCCTGCACGGGACGGCGTTTCATGCGGAAAGGCGGTTTCATGCAGAAAGGGGATGGTGTGGGAGTTGGGAAGCGCATGTGGGCACAGCGAGTGCATGCGCGGGTGCGGAAAAGACTCGGACGAACGTCGGGTGTCCGGTGAATCCCAGAGCCCTCTGACAAACTAAAGTCCTTTGGCGAACTACGGTCCTTTGGCAAACTGAAGTGGTTGGGGGCGAAACTGAGTTTCGCCCCCAACCACTTCAGTTTGTTGAGAAGGATGATCCAGCCAAAGCCGAATCGGCAGGGTCAGTATGCCCTGCGACGGCGTGCCACGAGAACTCCGCCGGTTCCGGCTGCGGCGACCGCGACGGCGGCGAGGGTTGTGACCGAAGCGCCCGTGCGCGGAAGCTGAGCGCCAGAGACGCCTCCCTTCTGGCCCGAACCCGCGCGGGGCGACGGGACGACGGGAACCGAAGCTCCGGGATCCTGCTGGTTGGGCGCCACGCCGTGATCGCCGCCGTTCTCGGCGCCGGTCTTCTGCGGTGTGCCGGTGTTGAGCCCGGGAACCTTGTTGTCACTCGGGCTGCCGGTGCCCGGCTGAGAGGGGTCGCCCTGATTCTTCGGGTCCTGCGCCGAGGGGCCGCCCGACGAGGGCTGACCGGAGGGATCGGTCGGGCTCGGCGACGTCGGATCCTCCGAAGGGGTGGACGGGGTGGGCGACGGCGTCTCGGTCGTCGGAGTGGGGTCGGGCGTGGGGTCCCCGCCGCCGTTGCCGTTGTCTCCCTGGCCGCCGTTGCCGTTGCCGCCGTTTTGGTCGCCGGCTTGGCCGCCGTCGTCGCCCGGGGTCCTCTTATCGTCTCCGTCGCGCGGAGCGCCGTCGTTGGCCTGCGGCAGATTTGCCAGCTGGGCCTTGGCCAGAGCCTCGTTTACGGCGGCCCCAGCGGTTCCGTTTGCGTTGGGAGTGGCTGCCGTCGTGCCGTCGGAAGGCTGGGGCGACTCTTCAGCGAAGCTCGGCGCGGCCATACCGGCCACGCTGGCTCCCGAGATGGCGAGAGTGGCGATGATGTGGCGGGGAAGTACCCGCTTTGAGCGCGAATGCGATTGTGTCACGAGCTTTCCTTCGTTTCGTCTGTTTCGTCGTTGCGCCCAGGTTCTCGCATGGGTGAGAGGCAGCCGAGAACTCGGCGGACCGCTACCTGATGGCCTGCAACGATTCTTTTCCCTTCACGATAACACTTCGGAAGTGTAAGAACCCAGGAATGTGGCGGGTACTTCTACCACAAACAGCTTCCGTTTCCCGTCGAGATTCCCGCAAACCGTCTAAATCGCGCGGAAAACTCACATATATGCGGCTTGCCTCAGCGTGGGCGACCGCACTCTAGATGACCCCGCGTTTGGTGATCGTCCGCAGCGCCAGCCACCCCAACGGCACGCGACCCCAGAAAGTGAGGAGGCGGTAGAGCACGGCGGTGGAGACTGCGATCGACGTCGGAACCCCGGCCACGGTCAGGCCCGTGGTCAGCGCGGTTTCAACGGGGCCGATGCCGCCGGGGGACGGGACGACCGAGCCCAGCGAGTTCGACAGAAGGTAGGCCAAGGCCAAGGTGACGATCGGAAGACTGTATCCGAAGGCGGCGAGAGAGCCGCCGAAGCAGGCGACGAAGGCGATCGTCTGGACGGTGGACCCCGCGAATCCGTAGGCGATCCTGCTGGGGTGGGTCGCGAGCCACACAAGGCGAGGCCATACCTGGTCGATCGTCGGGCGGATCTTCTTCGCTGCCCATCTGCGCAGGGGTTTGACGAGGAAGAGGGCGGCGACCGCAAGCACGCCGATGGCGATCGCGACCATGACCGCGCCGGAGGGCATGGACAGGGAGCCGATCTTGCCGGTGGCGAGGCTGATCCCGATGAGCAGAATGATCGTGGTGACAAACTGCGCGAGCTGAACGAGGGTGACCGTCGCGACGGCCACTGGCGTGGAGACCCTGCGTTTTTGGAGGAAGCGCAGGTTGAGGGCGGCCGGGCCGATGCCGGCCGGCGCCACGAGGGTCACGAGCGAGGCGGCCACCTGCACCATGACGGCGTCCTTGGCGTTCAACGGCTCGGAGGTGTAGGCGCGCAAGGTCATGGCCGCCCCGATGTAGGTGAACAGGCCCGCGACGAAGGCGAAGAGCATCCACAGGGGGTTGGCGTTGGCAAGGGTGGAGCGAAGCTCGTTGAAGTTGACCGACACGACCAGGATGTAGACCGCCACGAGGCCCAGGGAAACGGTGACGACCGTCTTCACAGAGAACCGGTAGAGCTGGGTTGGCGTCACTTCCGCGACCTCGGGGACCTGTTCGGTGAGGCGGTCGCGCAGCCGTTCCAGCTGCTTCTTTTCGGTGAACTTCGCCATCGTCTCGGAGGGGACGATGGCCTTTTGCAGGATCGGGGCGAGCGAGACAATCTGGTCGCGCGGCAGGCATCGGCTTGCCGAGGCGATGGCGCGTTCGACGCCGACGGTCCCCGCCATCATGGCCATCGCCTGCGCCATGTCGATGCGGCGCTCCATCTCGGAGGCCGCAAGGCGGCCGTTCTCCCAGTGCAGCAGCTGGGCGCGCCCGCCCTTGAGCGCCGTGACGCCCGCCCGCACGTCTCCGTGGGAGAAGCCGCGGCGATGGGCGTCTTGGAGGATGTCCCACACGTCGTCGAGCGCCTCGTCGGGAATCTCATTCGGTTCGACTTCGCTCAGTGCGGTGGAGCCGTCGACTTCGAGGATGACGACCTTCGAGCTGTCTGAACCCGCCACGGCCAGGCCGCGGTCGGGGGCGAGCCCGGCGGAGGCGCTCGCCAATTCCATGAGCGCGAAGCGGTCCATCGCCCCGTCGATCGTTTTTTCAGCCTGGCGGGCCGTGGTGGTCAGCACGAGCCGCTGCCATGAGGATTGCAGCACTCCGACGATCTGTTGGTCGGCGTCGAAGAAGGAGGCGTGATGCGGATTTCCAGAGGAATCGACGACGATGTAGTTGCGGGAGGCCTCCTCGCTCAACGGCGGGTGGTAGGAGGCCAGGAGCTCGTTTCGCAGGGCGATGGGGTCGACGTCGTCGGCCGGCCTGAGATGCTGCGATGCGGCCTTCGCCGAGCGGCTGATAGGGCCGATGGTCGGCGCGGGCTCCGGAGCCTGGCGGTTCCCTTTGGATTCGAGCCGATCGTCGGCCCGCTGCGGACCGTCTCCTCGCCGGGAACCGTTGGCTCCTTGGGGATCGTCGGCCTGCTGCTCGGATTCCGGGGAGGCGGCTTCCGACCCTTTGGGCTTCGGCGGGGCGCCCTCGAAGGATTCGCCCGCCTTCTGCAGTATGCGATGGATTTGGTCGATGCCGTACCGGTCGATGTGGCCGAGGTCGCCGTATGCGGGGGCGAGCCATGCGGCGAGGGCGGCGTCGTCGGGGAGTTTGTCGATGCGGACCACCAGCTGGGCGTCCACGCCGGCGCGCCTGACGAGCTTGACCAGGTCTGCGCCCGTCGCGCGGTCGGGGACGTCGCCGGCGATATAGCGCCACATGAGGCCGCACAGCACGCCGAGAAGCGCGGTGATGAGGGCCCCGGGAAGGGTCTGATTGCCCTGGAGCACCGAGAGGACGAGAACGAGGGAGAGCAGCGGCCAGCCCCACCTCGTCGTCTTCGCGCGCTTGCCGGATCCGGCCACCGTGAGTATCGCCGACACGACGGCGACGTACGGGATGAGCTTGAAATAGGTCTGCTCGACGAGGGAGTCGGAAAGCTGGCCGGTGATGGGCGAGAGCGGGAAGTAGCGGCTGAACAGCCACAGGAGGCCGTAGGTGAAGGCGGCGGCGCTGGCCACAGCCAGGGCGCCCGTTGCCAGAGTGCGCCATCGGCGGTGCCAGGCCATGTCGATGACCAACGCGGCCGGCAGGAAAAAGCCGATGAGGCCTTCCAGGGCGTTGACGGGCATGAACAGGATCGACGTGATGATGCCGCTTGTGGCTGTGCGGACGTCGCGTATGACGGCCAGGGCCGTGGAGGAACCGTAGACTGTGACGACCATTACGCCGACGATCGCCAGCAGTGTGATGACTGCCGACACCAGATCTCTCGGACGTCTCAGCCACCGCGTTTCTTCGTCAACGAGCAACACCGGCCGCCGCGGAGTCGTATTCGTCAGATTATCGTCCACATGTGAATTCTAAGGCAATGGATTGCGAGTTAGGCCAATTGGCGAAACTCGCCCGAGGTTCTTGCTCCCCAGCCTTTCGGGGCCTCCCGTCCGCGTTTCGTTCGCCTTGCGGTGAAAGGCAATCGCGCTGCCGCCCGCCGCGGATCGGCCCCACGGCTGACGTCGCCTCTCGTCGTCCATCGTTCGCCGTGCGATGAGTGGCGGGCTCGGATGAAAACGGGCCCCTCTCGCGGCAAAGCGGACCCCCAATGAGGAGGGGCACGCCCCGTCGCGAGAGGGGCGACCTTCGTTCATGCACGGCATCGGCCTTCCCGGGTCGGCCCGCCCGTCGCGAGAGGGGGGACCGGCGTCGGGCCTCGCAGGCCCGTTCGCCTGAGCCCCCGCTCGGTCACGATACGGCGGCTTGGAGCGGGGGCCTGTCCGTCAGGTCCGTGACTTCACGAGAAGTAGCGGCGGATGACGAGGCCCGTCCCCACCAGGCTCAGGGAGACGGAGAAGACGACGCCCGTTCCCATGTCCAAGCCGGTTTTGATGAGGGGCCGTTCCTCAGTGGCGCGCGCCACTGAGGGCAGGGCGACCGGAGCGCCGACTATCGGCGAGTTGATGCTCGAACCCGGACGCCTGGCGCGGGGCTTCCCCTTGCCGGAAGGCTCGCCGCCGTTGGGGTTGGCCGCTCCCGGGTCGCCGCTTGGGGACTGGGAATCCGTCGGGCTCGGCGTCGCCGTGGGCGCCGAGGGCGAGATGGGCGGCACGACGCCGCTCGGGGACGACGGCGCAGCGCTCGGCGAGGCCTTCGCGCTCGGGGTGTCCGTCGGCGAAGGCTCGGCGCTTTCGGAGGGGCTCGCACTCTGCGAAGGGCTGGCCGTCGGGCTCTCGCTCGGAGTCGGCGAGGGCTCCTCCGTGGGGGAGGCCGTCGACGTCGGCGA
>CAJPTB010000034.1 GCA_905373325.1 uncultured Ancrocorticia sp. | reverse complement strand
GGCAACTTTGATTCATGAGAGCCGCAGGCTTTAGACCGACAAAGCCGTCGGCCGAGTCGTCCGACGCCGACCTGACACGGGAAACCCGGCGTCCTTCGCCTGTGAGCCCTCGCGGTTCATGATTTGGAGTTTTGCCACTCTTGTGTGAAAGCTCTCCGTGATAGCGCTGCTTAGGGCGGCGCTTTGGATGTCCCCTTCGACGTGCGCTTCCGAGATCGGCCGTCGCATCAGTCGCATACGCTCCTCGCTCTGTGGCTGCCAGTTCCCTATGGCTGGCAAGGAGACGACCGCTGCTGAACTCTTAGTCCAAAGCCGTCCAGCATCCATGACACACAGACAAGATCTAGGAAAGGCGGGATCGGGAAGGTGGTAGTCCGTCGTTGGGACGGTTGGGTGTCTGGCTGTTGAATGCTTGCCTTGTGGTGCTTCTTGTGTTTTTCGGCGTATTGACTTTGCTTTGATGCGCGGAAACATTGTTTGTACGCGTTTGCTGGTTATTTGCGATGGGGCGACTGTGCACGCTCGAATGCTGGGAAAGTTCCGGCAACAGGAGGCTTGCCGACGTGGGCCTGTGAAAACCGGCGCGGACAACGGGGCTTGGACCGTCGGTGACGCATGGCCGTTTAGTGGCGGAATCCTGCAAGAGCATGGTCTAATAGACATAGTGTTTGCCGACGAGTCGGGGCGCGTGAATCGTCCGTGGCGATTGCCGTCGAATAAACGGCGCTGCGGCGCGGCTTGCGGAGATGTTAGTCGATAATCATCCAGCACCAGAAGGTGCATTGAGACTCGCAGACTTGCGCACAGACCGACGCCCTGTTTCCTCGTCGGAAAGCATTGAGCGCCAGAAGGTGCATTGAGACTCGTAGTAACGGACTGAGTATCGCGTCCCTGACTTCGTGTCGGAAAGCGCTGAGCACCAGAAGGTGCATTGAGCCCCGGTGGGATAGACGGTGAGGGTCTGGCCGATATCCAGGTCGGAAAGCGCGGAGCTCCAGACGGTGTATTGGCCTCCGCCCGACGGAACGCGAGGGGACTTCTGCGACGTCGGACAAAAAAGGGGTGCGCCTCAAAGACTCGAGGCGCACCCTCTTTGATTGAGAGAACGCGGAGTTCCCGTCGCCCGAAGGCCCAGCCTATTTCCGCGTGGACTCCAGCGCCTCGCGCACCGCCTCCTTTTGGCGGGCCGAGGTCTGCACGCTCGGGTGCCGCGCGTCCCAGTAGGCAATCGCGAGGGCCACGCTGATGAACGCCGCGAGCAAAGCGCACCCGGCGACCATCGCCGTGACGTAGCTTTGCCCGGCAAGGCTGTAAAACAGGCCCGTGCACGCCGCGGTCCCGATCGCCGTGGCGATGCGCTGGCCCGTCTGCATGATTCCCGACGCCGTCCCGCCGCTCTCCACCGGCACGTCGCGCAGCGAAAGCGCCTGATTAGGCGAAGTCACCCAGCCGATGCCGAAACCGACGATCGCCGCGCCGATCGCGAACCACCACACGCTCGCCCCGCGGCTCACGAACACCGCGGCCGCCGCGATCGCCGCAAGTCCCACCACGTTCAGGAAGATGCCGACGATCACGATCCTGCGGCCCCACCGCCACACGAGCCGCCCCGCCAAAGGCGCCGAAACCACCTGCGCCGCCGCCGTCGGAAGGGCCAGCATGCCCGAAACCAAGGCGGTTTCGCCCATCCCGCGCTGCACGAAGTCGGCGAGGATCACGCCCATCGTCGTCGAACCCGCGAAAAACGCCGTAATCGTGGCCGCGCCCAAGGTGAATGATCGAATCCGCAAAAGCCGCGGGTCCACCATCGGCTCCCCGCCGCGCGCATGCAGCCTGTGCTCCCACAGCCACCACAGACCCACCAAGGCGAAGCCGACCGGCAGAAACCACCACGCCCACGGCATCGTCGCCGCCGTCACGAACGGCAGCATGACCCCCACGATCGCGACCGCGAGCAAAACCGCGCCGACCGGGTCGAGCCTGCGCCACAGACGGCCGCGGCTTGCAGCGTCGATCGGCTCTCGGGGAATCCACTTCAGCGCCAGCAGGAACACGGCCGCAGCCACGGGCACGTTGAATCCGAGGGTCGCCCGCCAGCCGACAGACTCAGGCAGCAGTTCCAGGAACACCCCGCCCACGGTTGGCCCGATCGCCACCGCGACGCCCACCGTCGCCCCGAAGATTCCGAAAGCCTTCGCCCTCTCCTTGCCGCGATAATGCTGCTGGATCAAGCCTCCCGTCTGCGGCGTGTAAATCCCCGCGCCGAAGCCCATGACGGCGCGTGCGACGTCAAGCATAAGGGCGTTCACAGCCAAGGCCGCCGCCGTCGACGCGATCGTGAAAATCAGCACCCCCGCTGCGAAAAGGCGGCCGCGCCCCAGAATGTCGCCCGCGCGCCCCGCCGCGACCAGGACGACGCCGATGGCCAGCGAGTACCCCGAAAGAGCCCACTGCATCTGGCTGGGCGAGGCGTCCAGTGCCGTTTTGATGGACGGCAGGGCGACATTGATGATGCTCACCGTGATGAGCGAGAGAAACAATCCGCTGATGAGGACGAAAAGAAGGCGCGCGCGGGCACGCCCATGTAAAACAGGGGGTTCTGAAGGCATGATGTATAAGCATATGCCCGTTCGACGGCGGTGCATGCCCGTCTGCGGTGGGAACTTGGTCACCGGGGCCTGCGCGGGCCACTGCCGAGTCCGCCAACTGCCGAGCCGTTAACTTCCGAATCCGCTAAATGCCGAGCTGTTAACTTCTGAATCCGCTAAATGCCGAATCCGCTAAATGCCGCGGCCGTTAAATGTCGCGGCCTCGTCGTCGGCGCGCCGTTTCGGGCGTGCGCGGGCGTCCGGTTCGCCCTCGTACAACTGTCGGAGGGCTCGCATACGCTTGATGCATGGATGCCGATGCCGTCAGTTCCCCCGCCTTCGACGGGGCCGCCGCGCCCTCCGAGGGTGCTGCAGCCGCGCCCCTTGACGCCGCCGCGACTCTGCGGAAAGACCTGCGCGCGTACACCCTCGCCGCGGTTGAGCAGCTGCTCGGCCCCGAGGCCCTCGCCGCCGTGCGTCGCGAACAGCGCGTTCCCGCATTGGCCCGAGCGCGGGCGATCGCGGAAGGCGGGAGGCCCGCCGGCGACGTCGGCTTCGAAGGCCGGAAGGCTGCTGACATCGCTGGTCCCGAAGGCCGGAAGGCTGCCGACATGGCCGGTCTTGAAGGCTGGAAGGCTGTCGGCGCGACAGAGTTTGAAGGCCGCAACGCCGTCAATGCGGACGACGTCCGGCTCGCCAATCTCACCAGGCTTTTCATGCTCGGCGACCGGCTCGGCGAGGAGGAAATTGCGGCGGCCCTTCCCGCGACTTGGGCGCGCGGACGTGTGGGCGCGGTCGTCAAAGACGGGCGCGCTCTCTTTCAGATTGTTCCCGCGCCGATTCCCGGGCATCTGCAAGTCTTTAGATCTGCGGCGGAATCTGGGTCGGCACCCGAATCTTTGTCTGCGCTGGAGCCAGTTTCGCCGCCTTCGCTCGGCCGTACGCCTGCGCAGGGGTCTGTTTCGGCTTCTTCGCTCGGCCGTACGACTGCGCCTGATTGCGTTTCGCCGCCTTCGCTTTATCGCGCGGCTGCTGTAGACGCTCGGCGACGCGACGACGTCCTCATCGCCTCTGACTGGGGCGAGCTGGCGGGCGCAATTCCGGGACCGGACCACGTCATGCCCGTCGGGGGAGCCACGCGGACGCTCGCGGCGCTGGCGGCCTACGGCGCGGACGAACGGGTGCTCGACGTCGGAACGGGCTGCGGATACCACGCCATTCTCGCCGCCCTATGCGGTGCGCGGGTGACGGCCACCGACGTTTCCGCCCGCGCGCTCGGCTACGCGCGATTCAACGCGGCCCTCGCGGGGGCGGAGATCGACTTCCGGCGCGGTTCGCTGCTGGAGCCCGTGCGCGGTCCGAGGTCTGACCCTGCGGATGCCGTGGATTCCGCGGATTCTTTGAGCGCGGCGCGCGAACGGTACGACGTCGTCGTCTCGAATCCGCCGTTCGTCATCACGCCGGAAGCCGCCCGCGCGGACGGCGTTCGCACGTATCGCGACGGCGGACGCGAAGGCGACTCGCTGCTTGCGGAACTCGTCGGCGAGCTCGGCGACGTGCTGGCGCCCGGAGGCCGAGCGTGGATGCTGGGCAACTGGGAGATCAAGGCATCCGACGCAGCTCCGGATCGGCCGTTTGGCTCTGTTTCGGACCTGTTGCGCGACGCGGCTCCGGATCGGCCGCTTGACGCCGTTCCCGATTGGGCTCGCGGCCCGGCGGCCTGGATTCCCGATGGCCTTGACGCTTGGGTGATCCAGCGCGAGGTCCTCGCGCCGCCCGACTATGCGGAAATGTGGCTGCGCGACGGCGGCCAGACGCCGCGCGACGGCGGCTACGAAAAGGCCTACGCCGCCTGGCTTGAGGACTTCGCGCGCAGGGGCGTGGTCGGCGTCGGCATGGGATACATTTCCGTGCGCGCGCCGGAGGGAGAATCGGGGGATTGGGACGCGGGGCATTCGAACGCGGGGAATTGGGACGCTGCCGGTTCGAACGCTGAGGATTCGGCGAAACGCCGTCCGTGGCGGCGCTTCGAAGAGCTCTCCGGCCCCGCGCCGATCGACCTGCACGGGTACGTCGAGGGCGTCTGGGCTCACCGCGACCTGCTGCGCGCCGGCGACTCCGCGCTCCTCGCCGCCCGCCTCGTCTGCCGCGGCGTCGAACACCGCCTCCACGCGCCGGGGCAGCCCGAGCCGTTCATGCTCAAACTCGCACAAGTGGCCGGATTCGCAGCCGAGGTTCAAGTGACGAGCGCGGTTGCCGGCGTCGTCGGCGCGTGCGACGGCGAACTGACCCTCGGCGCCCTGTGCGACGCCGTCGCCCAACTCCTCGGCGAGCCCGTCGAAAACGTGCGCACCGAGGTGCTCCCCGCCGTCCGCGAGCTCGTCGGCCTCGGGATCTTGATCTCCGGAGAGCCTTTGACAGCCCAGAGATAGGGCCTTTGACGGGGCTGGGATGGAGTCTTCGACAGCCCCGGAATTCTGAGTTTGATGGAATCTTGGTCTCCGGAAGGCCTTCGACGGTCGCGTGATCTAGAGCCCGACGTCGCGATCCCGGAATCGCGGTCTCGACTTCGTGGCTTCTCAATTGTCACGTCTGCGGCAATTCCCCAGGGCCAGTTAAACACGCCGTCTTCCGGCGCTTAAACGGCCCTTGCGCTCATGCAAAGGGCCGCAGCGCCCCGCGCAGCTCGGCCAGAATGGCCGCGCCGGCGTCGGCGTCGGGGCATCCGATCCGGCGGAAAGTCTGGCCTCCGGCCTTGTAGAAGGCGTCGGCGTTGAGAACGTCCATCTCGTAGATCGTCTCCAGGCAGTCAGCCATGAAGCCCGGATTGGCGACGACCACGCGGCGCACGCCCTCGCGCGGGAGGCGGGCCATCGTGTCGATAGTCGCGGGCCGCAGCCAGCGGTCGGGCCCGAACTTCGACTGGAAAGTCGAGCGCCACGGGACGCTCACGCCGAGGTCCGCGAGGCGCGCGGTGATCGCGCGGGCCGTGGCGTCGCATTCGGCGGCGTATCGGGCGGGCTGGTGGGGGCGCCTGTCAGGCAGCCCGTGCCAAGAGAAGACGAGCATGTCGGCGTCGCCCTCCTCCAAGGCGTTCGCTATGCGCGTGACGTGCCAATCGACGTACCCGGGCAGCTCCGGCCACGACCTCGCCGCGCGAACCCGCGGCACGCGCCCGAAACGCTCGCGGGAAACCTTCAACGCGGCGTCGAGCCTGTCCGCCACCGACCCCACCGTGGCCGGCGCAAACTGCGGATACGTGGGAAGCACCGTGATCTCGTCCAGACGCGAGGCCATCTCGGCGAACGTCTCGACGAAGCTCGGGCTGCCGTACTGGTATCCCACGCGCACCTCGCATTCGGGCAGAAGCTCTGCGAGCCTCGCGACCTGCCCCTCCGTGATCACCCGCAGGGGAGAGCCGTCCGCCCAGATGTCTTCATACTGTTCCAGCACCTTGCCCGGGCGGCGTTTGAGAATCGGGCCGCGCAGCACCGGCTGCCACAGGAAGTCCGGCAGGTCTACAACGCGCTTGTCCGAAAGGAACTCGCCCAAGAACTCGGCGATCGCACGGGTGCTCGCCTCTGTGGGCGTCCCCAGGGCAACGACGATCACGCCTTCGTGCGTCGCGCCGGATTTCGGCGAGTTTTCGCGCATATAAGAGATCTCTCCTCGTGTGTGTCTCAAACTGCGGCAACAGTGTATCCCGTCATTGACGGCGTGGCACAAATGGCGGGGTGTCGGCAAATGGGGTTATGGTGGCGCCAGCAACCCCTCCGTCGTCCTGAAGGAAACAGCGTGAGCAAACTTGTGATCGTGGAGTCTCCAGCGAAGGCTCGCACCATCAGCGGCTATCTCGGATCGGACTATTCCGTAGAGGCCTCCGTCGGCCATATTCGCGACCTCCCCCAGCCCTCCGAGCTGCCCGCATCGATGAAAAAGGGCCCCTACGCGAAGTTCTCCGTGGACATTGAAGCGGGCTTCGAGCCCTACTACGTGATCGACCCAGACAAGAAGAAGAAGGTCGCCGAGCTGAAAAAGCTGCTCAAAGAGGCCGACGAACTGCTGCTCGCAACCGACGAGGACCGCGAAGGCGAGGCCATCGCCTGGCATCTGAACGAGGTGCTCAAGCCGAAGGTTCCGGTCAAGCGGATGGTGTTCCACGAGATCACGCCGGAGGCCATCGCCAGGGCGCTCGACAATCCCCGCCAGCTCGATGCGCAGCTGGTGGACGCCCAGGAATCGCGCCGCATCCTCGACCGCCTCGTGGGCTACGAGGTCTCGCCCCTCCTGTGGCGCAAGGTCTCGCCCGGGCTCTCGGCCGGGCGAGTGCAGTCGGTGGCCACGCGGCTGGTCGTCTCGCGCGAGCGCGAGCGCATGGCCTTCGTCGCCGCCTCCTACTGGGACGTGACGGCGGTTTTCGCCAAGGAGAAGCAAGACTTTTCGGCCAAGCTCGCAGCACTCGACTCCGTGCGCGTCGCCGCGGGCAGGGACTTCGACGACGCCGGAAAGCTCACCGCCAAGGCCGCCAAGGAAGGCGTGCGGGCACTCGGCAAGGACGACGCCGAACAGCTCGCCGCGGCACTCGAAGGCGCGGACGCGACGGTCGCCTCCGTCGAGACGAAGCCGTACACCCGCCGGCCGGCCGCGCCGTTCACGACGTCGACCCTCCAGCAGGAGGCCTCCCGCAAGCTCCGCATGAGCTCGCGCGACGCCATGCGCACCGCCCAGTCGCTCTACGAAAACGGCTACATCACGTACATGCGAACCGACTCGACCAACCTTTCCGAGCAGGCTGTTTCGGCTGCCAGAAGCCAGATTCGGGAGATGTACGGGCAGGAGTCGCTGCCGGACAAACCCAGGCTGTACGCGACGAAGTCCAAGGGCGCGCAGGAGGCCCACGAGGCGATCCGGCCCGCCGGCGACCATTTCCGCACGCCCGCCCAGGTCAAGGGCGATCTGACGGCCAGCCAGTTCGCGCTCTACGAGCTCATCTGGAAGCGCACGGTGGCCTCGCAGATGGCCGACGCCCGCGGCCAGACCGCCTCCGCGCGCGTCGCCGTCGGCGTCGCCGGGGCCGCCGGAGCGCGCGAGGCGACGTTTGCGGCGTCGGGAACGATCATCACCTTCCCCGGCTTCATGGCCGTCTACCAGGAGTCTGCCGACGCGAAGCGGTACGAGGACCGCGAGAACGCGCGCCTTCCGGAGGTCAAGGAGGGGGAGGCTCTGCGCACGCTCGAGGCGGCCGCAGACGGCCACGAGACACTGCCGCCGCCGCGCTACACCGAGGCTTCGCTCGTCAAGCGCATGGAGGAGCTGGGGATCGGGCGCCCGTCCACGTACGCCGCGACGATCTCGACCATCACCGACCGCGGGTACGTCGACCGCCGCGGCCAGGCGCTCGTGCCCACGTGGACGGCCTTTTCGGTTGTGCGCCTGCTGGAGGAGAACCTTCCCGAGCTGGTCGATTACGACTTCACGGCCGACATGGAAACCGAGCTGGACCGCATCGCAGCCGGCGAGGAGCGGCGGATCGAATACCTCACCCGCTTTTGGAAGGGCCAGGAGGGGCGGCTCGGCCTCGAAGGCCAGGTCGAGAGCCTGGGGGACATCGACGCGAAGGCCGTCAACTCGATCGACCTCGGCGAGGGCGTGGTTCTGCGCGTGGGCCGCTACGGGCCGTACGTCCAGGAGGAGCGCGAGGGGGCGGAAGCCCGCAACGCCTCCGTCCCCGATTCCATCGCCCCCGACGAGCTGACCCCGGCCAAGGCCCGCGAGCTGCTCGACAAAAGCAGCTTCGACGGGCGCGAGCTGGGAGTGGACCCCGAAACCGGCCGGAAAGTGTTGGCCAAAGCGGGGCGTTTCGGCCCGTACGTCACCGACGTGCCGAAAGAGGGCGAAGTGGCGCTCACGCCTACCGGCCGCCCGTCGAAGAAACCGCCGAAACCGCGCACGGCCTCGCTTTTGTCCTCGATGGCGCTCGAATCGGTCACGCTTGAGGACGCGCTCAAGCTGCTTTCGCTTCCGCGCGCCGTGGGCGACGACGGCGGCGAGACGATCTTTGCCCACAACGGCCGCTACGGGCCGTACCTGACCCGCGGCAAGGATTCGCGGTCGCTGGCCAGCGAGGACGAGATTTTCACGGTCACCCTCGACCAGGCCAAAGAGCTGTTTGCCCAGCCCAAGCAGCGGCGCGGCGCCACCGCGAAGGAGCCCCTGCGCGAGCTGGGAACCGACCCCGTCGCGGGCGTCACAGTTCTGCTCAAGGACGGCTGCTTCGGCCCTTACGTCACCGACGGCACGACCAACGCCTCCCTTCGCCGTGAGGACGACCCGCTGACGATCACGCCCGAGCGCGCCTACGAGCTGCTCGCCGACCGGCGAGCCAAGGGCCCGGCGAAGAAGCCTGCCAGGAAAAAGGCCTCGGCCAAGGCCGCGTCGAAGTCGGCGTCGAAAACCGCGTCAAAGTCGGCGTCGAAGGCCGCTTCCGGCAAGGCGGCTTCGAAGGCCTCTTCGAGCAAGGCCTCCAAGGCTGCTTCGGGCACAACCGCCTCCGGCAAGTCGGCGGGCGCGGGGAAGGCTTCGGCGAAGTCCGCGGACGCAAAAGCATCCGCTTCGAAATCCGGCGCCGTGAAAACCGCCGCTAAGAAATCTGCAACCAGGCCGTCTGCGGCGACCGCCGCCAAGAGCAAGAAGTAGCCGATGTTCATCACCTTCGAGGGCGGCGACGGATCGGGCAAGACCACCCAGATACAGTTGCTCGCCGAATGGCTGCGCGGGCGCGGCTTCGACGTCGTCACAACCAGAGACCCCGGCGGAACCGAGCTCGGGCGCCATATCCGCAAGCTGCTCCTGCACGGCGGCGACGTCTCGCCGCGGGCAGAGGCATTGCTGTACGCGGCGGACAGGGCGCACAACGTCGCGACGGTCGTGCGCCCGGCTTTGGAAAGGGGGGCGATCGTTCTCGCCGACAGATACATCGATTCCTCCGCCGCCTACCAGGGCGCGGGAAGGACTCTCGGCGAGGACGAGGTGCGAGGACTGTCGCTGTGGGGCACGGAAGGGCTCATGCCCGACCTGACCGTCTTCCTCGACCTTCCCGCCGAGGCGCTGGCCTCCCGGCTCGGCGGCTCCTTCGACAGGATCGAGGCGGCGGGCGCGCGGTTCCACGAGGAAGTCCGCAGGGCATACCTCCGATTCGCCGCGGCCGAACCCGAACGCTGGTTCACCGTGGACGCCACGGCGCCGCGCGAACAGATCGCCGAAACGGTCCGCGCACGCGTGGCCCAGACGCTGGGCGACGACGGACGCCGGCCCGGGGGCGGCAAGCCGTGAGCGTCTTCGACGAGCTGGTGGGGCAGCGGGCCGTGCGCGCCCAGCTTGAAAAAGCCGCCGCGGCCGCCCGCGAGCTCGCCGGGAAGACCGCCGCCGGGGCCGATTCGGCCATGGCCCAAGCCTGGCTCGTCACAGGGCCGCCGGGCTCGGGCAGGTCGGTGGCGGCCAGAGCCTTCGCCGCAGCCCTGGAATGCACCGGGCCGGAACCCGGGTGCGGCCAATGCCACGCCTGCCACACGGTCATGGAGGGCAAGCACCCCGACGTCGAATCGGTGGCGACCCGCGGAGTTTTCATCACTGTCGAGCGCACGCGCGAGCTTGTCGGCAGGTCGTATGTCTCCCCGGGCAGCGGCCCGTGGCGCGTCGTCGTCGTCGAAGACGCCGACAGGATGCTCGAGCGCACCACGAACGTGCTGCTCAAAGCGATCGAGGAGCCTCCGCCGTTCACCGTGTGGATGCTGTGCACGCCCTCGCCCGAAGACGTCATGACGACGATCCGCTCGCGCTGCCGCGAAGTCAGTC